>JAHINZ010000365.1 GCA_018895795.1 Alphaproteobacteria bacterium | reverse complement strand
GCGAGCGCTGTTTCAGCTCTGACTCCCAATTAACCCCCGGACGGGCGCGAACCCAGTCGAACGGTGTCACCCGTCCTCGACCCCGACGATCCGCGATGGGCGGGTTTACGATCCCTCGCCCTCTTCGACCCGCGCTGTCTCGCGATCAAGGTTTCCGGTGGTCCCGGATCAATCCAACGAACAGACCACCTTCATGCCCCGCCGCGTGACCGCGCGGTCCCGCTCAGCTTGATCCCCACCGCCGCTTTGGGCCGGATCCAGGCGCCTCCCCCGCGGCGGGGACAGTCACAAGTATCGCTCAGGTTTTGGAGCCGGGGACAGGATGGCGCAAGAAAGTTACAAGCGATTGATTTTGCTGAATTTGATTCGCTGAACGCGGAGGATAAAGTCCTCCCCCTGAAGGGGGAGGCGGCCGCCAGGCCGGTGGGGGAAGACCGCAAGGACTCAGCAGCACTACCCCATCCGGCGGCTTCGCCGCCCCCTCCCCCTTCAGGGGGAGGACTTGTGGCGTCCGCCTGGCGCCGCGCCGGACGGCGCCGTCCTTACGTCTCACGGCGAGACGATCGCCGCTTTCGAGGGGAAGACGGTGTTGAAGACCCTGGCTCTCCACACGCCCTAGGCGGTCGCCGGGGTCGCCACGCCGGGGGTCGGCCGGTACTGGGCCGCGTCGGTGGTGAATTCGGCGTGGCCGTAGCGCACCAGATTGCGGCGCAGTTGACGCACCAGGTCGCGGTCGGCCAGGTCCCGCAGGCCCGGGATTTTCAGCGCCAGGCCATAGGCGGCCATGCGGCTGGTGACGATCGCGGCGACGACCAGGAATAGGGCGCGGTCAGCGGCGGTGATCCGCACGCCCATCCGGGCTGCGGCCTTGACGTCGCCGCCCAGGAAGTGGCGCAGGAAGAAGGCCTTGGCGAAGCCGCGCTCGACCGTGTCGAACAGGCGATTGCGCCAGGACCGGTCGGGCGGCAGATAGGCCGCCAGGGTGGCGCGGACCAGGGCCCCGCAGGTTTCGTCGTCGAAACCCCGGCGCAGGGTCTGGTTGCGGGCGGTCATGGTCTGGACGACGCCCACCGGCGTATCGGCCAGCAGGTCCTCGGGCAGGCCCAGCAGATAGCAGCGATAGCGGCTCAGCTCGACCTTGGCGCGTTCGGCCGGCGTGAAGGTGGTCCGGCCCTGGCGCAGCAGCTTGTAGCTGAGCAGGAAGATCGGGATCAGGCCGGCCGGCATCTGGTCGACCTGGGGGATCGGCACGCCATAGACCTTCGCGTCCCAGGCGCCGGGCCGGCGCAGGGCGTTGAAGCGCACCATCGAATGCATCAGCCGCACCATGGCGGCCGCCTTGAAGCCCTCGCCATGCCGCTCCAGGGCGTCCGGCAACAGGGTGGTGGTGAAGAAGCTGGCGGTCTCATTGACCCGCCGCGCGGCGGTCTCGGCCCCCAGGGTTCCGGTCAGGGCCATGGGCAGGGCCGCATATTTGTTCATGAAGGTGGCGACGAACGCGCCCCGAATGGCGAAGGGCGACAGATTGGCGGCGGCGTTGCGGTCCAGACGCGCGCCTTCGCGCACCAGGTCCATGTCCACCCAGTCGGGCACGTGCTCCAGGTCGCGGAGGAAGGCGACCAGTTCCGGCGGGGCGTCGGCAACCGCTTCGAGCCCCTGGTCGCAGGCCAGGGTGAGCATGCCGATCAGGCCGCGAAAGCCAAATTTCGGCATCAGGCCGGCATAGGCGTCGGCCACCCGGTCGCCCAACAGGGTGTAGGCGGCGACCAGGGCGATCTGGTCGGGCGTCGGCTCGGCCCCGGCCACGCCCTTGGGCGCGACGCTTTGGGCCGGATCGTCGGTGTAGCGCTCGGGCGTCTGGTCGAAATCGATACCGCCATAGAGCTCGGGCTGGCGGGTCTTCTGCTCGGCGACCCGGGCCCGGACCTGTTCGATCGTGCCGTTCATGCGCGAAATCCTTCTCGGCGAAAGGCGGCCCCTCGCCTTGGATCCCAGACTATGTAAGCATTGCTCATGTTTCTACTCGCCTTGGGCGAGGCGTGATCCTCGCGTGGAGGCGTTCTACAAGTGTCTGAAAAGAAACGACGAAAACCTGCCCAGGCCCGGGCCGAAGCCACGGTCGAGGCGATTTTCGACGCCACCTTTCAACTTCTGGAGACGGGCGGCCTCGACGCCCTGACCACCAACCACATCGCCCAGCGTGCCGGGGTCAGCATCGGCACGCTCTACCAGTATTTCGGCGGCAAACAGCAGATCCTGGCGGCCATGGCCCAGCGCCGCGCCGAGGCCGCGCGCGGCAAGATCGCCCAGACCCTGATCGCCGCGCCGCAGCTGGGCAGCGTCCGCCCGATCGTCCAGGCCCTGATGGCTACCTTCCAGGGCTCGCCGGAAACCCGCAAGGCCCTGCTGGACGCCCTGTTTGATCACGGCGGCGACGCGGTGATGCTGCGGCACCATCAGGCCTTCCTGGCGGCGATCGGCGGCAAGGCGCAGCTCAATCTGGATCTGTCGCCGGAGTCGCTGTTCGTCCTGACCCACGCGGTGGCCGGCCTGCTGCGCGCGGCGGCGGCCGAGCCGGACCTGAACCTGTCGCCGGCGGTTCTGGAGGACGAGTTCGTGCTGCTGATGGAGAGCTATCTGTCGGCGCTGATCGCGCGGGGGCGGCGGTAGGACGGATTCGCTTTGCGTCCTTCGAGGCTCGGCTGCGCCTCGCACCTCAGGATGAGGAATTCAGAAAACCCGCCTCATCCTGAGGTGCGCGCCTTGGGCGCGCCTCGAAGGACGCAAGGCGCCTAAAGCCGCAAATCCGCCGTCACCGGCGCATGGTCGCTGGGCCGTTCCCATTCGCGCACCGTGTCGTGCACCTTCGACGAGGCCTTGCCGTCGACGATCGCCGCGTCGCGCAGGCCGGGACTGGCCAGGATGTGGTCCAGGCGCAGGCCGCGGTTGGACTTGCGGAAGTCGGCGGCGCGATAGCTCCACCAGGAATACAGCTTTTCCGGCTCCGGCGTGGCGAGGCGGGGCAGGTCCAGCAGGTTCATCGACTTGATCAAGGCGTCGAAGGCCTCGAGTTCGACTGGCGTGTGGCTGACCACTTTCAACATCTGGCGGTGGCTCCAGACGTCGTTCTCGCCCGGTGCGATGTTGAGGTCGCCGGTGACGATCAGCGGATCCCTGGGATCACGTTTCTTGAGGGCGGCGGTCAGGGTCTCGTAGAAGTCCAGCTTGTGGTCGAACTTGGGGTTGCCGATGCGGTCGGGCGTATCGCCGCCGGCCGGGATGTAGAAGTTCTGGATGTCGACGCCGGCCACCTTGACCGCGACGCAGCGGGCATGGCCCTCGCGGCAGTTCATCAGGGTCGGGACATCCTCGAACGGCAGGCGCGAGGCGATGGCCACGCCATGCCAGCCCTTCTGGCCCGCGATCTTGAGGTGCTTCAGGCCCATGGCTTCGAAGGCCTCTCGCGGGAACTCGCCCTCCTGGCACTTGATCTCCTGCATGCACAGGACATCCGGCGCCTGCTCGTCGACGAAGCGGGCGGCCTGTTCAGCGCGGAGGCGGACGGAATTGACGTTCCAGGTGGCGATACGGAGGCGCATCCGACGGCTCTAACGTGGAAACGCGAGCTGTAAAAGAAAAACGCCCTAGCGCAGGGGCCCCAGCCGGCCGCAGGCCGGTGTTCCTAAAGAAAAACGCCCCAACGCAGGGGCGTTGGGGCGAAAGTCTAGTCTCTCATGCCGCCGCCGGGAGGGGATAGGATCCGGCACGGTTTGCGAAGAGCGGGTCGGTCGCTCATCGCCATGCGTGTTAAATATGCCACTTCAAAACTTTAAGTCAACCCTGGATCAGGTTGATTCTTGCCTGTTGTGAGAATGTCACATTTCGGCAGCGCTAGGGTTTGCCGACCTTGCGGCGGGGGTCGGTCAGCACGAAGAGCTTGGGATCGAGGTCCGAGGTCTCGGCGAAATCGATCAGCCGCACGCGGATCTGACCGCCCTTGATGTCGGTGACCGTCCAGCCCATCAGGCCGACCGGCGAATTGGAGAAGTCCATCGAGATGCGGCCCAGCGCCTGGCGCTTGGCGTCCTGGGCGACGATGGTGAAGCCGTCGGCCAGCGGGCGAATGTCGGTGATGGTCACGCCGCGATCCAGGCGCACCTCGCGGGCCAGCAGCAGGTTCAGCGGCGTC
>JAHINZ010000364.1 GCA_018895795.1 Alphaproteobacteria bacterium | reverse complement strand
TCGTCAAGGCGCTGAAGGCCTTCTACCCCTTCTCGGTGTCCTGCGCCGGCAAACGCGCCTGCGACACCTGGATCTTCAGCAAGAAGCGCATGATCGCCCGCGCGGGCTTTCTCGAAGAGCGCCGGGATCTGATGGGTGCCTGGGCGACCTTCGCCGATCCCAAGGGCGATTTCACCGTGGCCGGCGTCCACTATGTCTGGCCGATGCCCGCCGGCCCCCAACAGCAGCAAAGCCAGCGGATGACCGCCGCGATCACGCGGTTCGACAAGGCCACCACCATCGTCACCGGCGATTTCAACTCCACGCCCTGGTCGTTCACGATGAAGCGCCAGGACAAGGCCTTCGGCCTGGACCGCCGCACCCACGCCCTGGCCACCTGGCCGTCGGGCAAGTTCTCGCGCGTCGCCAATGCGCCGACCCCGTTCCTGCCGATCGATCAGGTCTATGCCGGCAAGGCCTGGAAGACCGTCAGCGTCACGCGCGGCCCGGCCCTGGGCTCGGATCACCGGCCGGTGGTCGTGCTGCTGCGGCGTCAGCCGTAGAGGCTGTAGGCGTCGGGCGATTTGAGACGCTCCGCGAGCCCATGAAGGCAAGATTTTAAAGCCTTCGCCGGCGTCAGCCCGGTCATGCGCCCTATGCGATACTCAAGGCCCAGCGGTCCCGCCTCACCCCCATGATCAACAGCCACAGGCACAGTGAGCCCTCCCCGGACAGGATCAGAGCGAAGGCCATGGGCGAAACGACGTCGGCAAGCTTCGGCGCGAATAGGCTGCTCGCGGTCACGACGAGATAGCTGGCGCCCGCGACCTGCATCAGTATGCCCAAGGCTCGCGGCAGATAGGCCGAGCGGAAGATCAACGTGCCGCTGACCAGGCAGGCGGCGCCGAAAAAGATCAAGGCCACGTTGAACGCCATGTCGTGTCCCAGCAAAGCCATCGCCGCCAGGCCGTGCGGGTCGCCGCCACCGGCGGCGAGCGGCAGGACCATCAGCTCGAACACCTTGCTCACCGCCTCGACCGCCAGCGAGGCGGCGTTCAGCAGCACGAACAGCAGGGCCAGATTTCTACCCGCCGGCCGCAGCAGCAGGTATTCCAGCCAAAGCTGGACGATAGCGATCAGCGGTACGACCAGATTGGCCGCCACGCCCAACCGCCAGAGGTCCGGTTTGGCCACGATCCTGGCCACGGTCGCCGCCGCATCCCCCGGAACCACGAGGAGGCCGCGCAGATAGCCCTCGGAAAAGGCGCCGAACACGATGACCAGAAGGTACAGGGCGCCGGCCGACCGCGCATAGAGCTGCGGCCGCTCGTCGAGACGAGACGTCATGGGATGTCTTTCAATTTGAGTGGAAGAGAGGGTCGAGCGCCGGCGCGGCGGTCAGCGCCAGCGGTCGGCGGGGCCGAGAATCACGGTCGCGGCGACCTGCCGCCATGGGATGACGAACGGAAAGATCACCACCAGAAGGCAGGCGAAGGTGGTGGCCACGGTTCCTTCGTCCATCCGGCCGCTCGCCCACTTCGGCGCGGCCACGACAACCAGCCAGATCAGCTTCCAGGCCATTTCGAACAACAACAGCGGCGCCATGCGTAACGGATGGCGCAGGCCAAGCAGGGCCAGCAGCGCCAGCGCGCCCAGCATCGACTGGACCACGCCTTCCATCAGCCCCCACGACGCGTGGCGAAGGATGATGTCGGGCCAGACCTGAATCCCCAGACCCACCACCAGCAGCAGATAGGCGCCGCGCAGGGCGTTGAGCCGCCAAGCGGGCAGCTCCGCAACCGCGGTTGGAAATGACGGAGTCAGGGCGACCATTACTCGACGTCCTTGAGGATCTTCTCGACCACGGCCAATCGCGTCCTGATCTCGGCCAGGCTGTCGAGCACCTCCTGCTGGGCGACGCTGGTCTGGAGGCTGGCCTTGGCCTGAGCGTTGGCCTGAGCGACGCGCGCGCCGTAGCGCATGCCAAAGACGATCAGGACGGTCGCCAGCGGCAGGCCGATCGTCAAAAGGTAGATGTCTGCTTGCACGGTAAACCCCTTACTTTTCCGATTTTTTGGACAGTGTCGCGGCGGCCGCCGCGACGGTCTCCGGCGTGAGCTGGACGCTGAAGGCGACGACCTCGAAATAGTTCAAGGCCTTGCCGTCGGCTGACAACTCCAGCTGGCTCCTGACTAGACCCGCGTCCTCGAGCTTGTTCAGATGCAGGTGCAACAATGGCCGGCTGATGCCGATCTCGCGCGCCAGTTGGCTGACATAGTTGCGCCCGCCCACCTTCAGCGCCGCGAGGATGCGGAGCCGCAGCGGATTGTCGAGCGCCGACAAGATCGCCGCCAACTCGTCGCCCGGCGTCACGTTTTGCATTCACTTTTCATGTGTCAGATATTACTGACACATGAAACTTCGTCAACCCCTATCCGCCGCTGCTTGGACGGATGCCAAACGAAAAACGGCCCCGGATCGCTCCGGGGCCGTCTTGATAGTCAGCGGAGGCTGGATCAGGCGTCGGCGGCGATCTTGGCGCTGACGATCTTGCCCGGCTCGCGCGGCGGCTCGCCCTTGGGCAAGGCGTCGACATGCTCCATGCCGCCGCTCACCTGGCCCCAGACCGTATATTGGCCGTCGAGGAAGGTGGCTTCGTCGAAGACGATGAAGAACTGGCTGTTGGCCGAGTTGGGATCGGGCGTGCGGGCCATCGAGACCACGCCGCGCACGTGCGGCTCCTGCGAGAACTCGGCCTTGATGTCGGGCTTGTCGCTGCCGCCGCGGCCGGTGCCGCTGGGGTCGCCGCCCTGGGCCATGAAGCCCGGGATCACGCGGTGGAAGACCACGCCGTCATAGAAGCCCTCGCGGACCAGTTCCTTGATGCGCTCAACGTGGCCCGGGGCCAGGTCAGGACGCATCTGGATCGTGACCGGACCGCTTTCGAGCGTCAGGATCAGGGTGTTTTCGAGGTCGGCCGACATGGTCATCCCTTGATGTCGCAAAATGGGGTGTCGAGTGGTGAAGGCGCTTCTAGCGCGCTTTTCCCCTCGCTGTGAACCGTCGGCCGACCCGAAAGTTCAAAGCCCTAGCGGATATCGACCGGGATCTTCAGATCGCAGACCGAAAAGTCCGCGCCCTTGGCCGCGCGCGTCCGCCGGATTTCGCCGGCGAACCAGGCGCCTTGGGTGTTGATGATCCGGATCTTGGGGCGCTCCGCGGCCGGGATATCCGACAGCAGGCGAACCTTTTCCATCCGATCCTGCGGCGCGGCGACGGGTTCGCCGGTCTTGATCGCCCGCACCACCTCAAGCCCGCTGATCACCCGACCAAAGGCCGTGTAGCGCTTGTCGAGCGAGGGATAGGGCTGACGCATCAGGAAGAACTGGCTGTTGGCCGAATTGTTGTCCTCATCGCGGGCCATGCCGACCACGCCGGGGCAATAGGTCCCCCAGGCCGAGACCTTGCCGTCGGCGGTGACCTCATGCCAGCTCCAGTGCTGACTGAACACCGGCAGGGCGCCCAGCAGACCCACCTGCAGGCCCGCCGGCGCCGCGGCCGGGGTGAAGGCGCTGTCGACCCCGCGCCGGAAGGTGAACTCGGCCTTCAGATTGGGCTTGTCGGAAAAGCCCTCGCCGTTGTCCAGCGGATCGCCGGTCTGGGCCATGAACCGGTCGATGACCCGGAAGAAGGCGCGGCCGTCATAGACGCCGGCGCGGGTCAGGTCGCGCAGCCGCGCCACATGGCCCGGCGCGACCTCGGGGGCCAGTTCGACGATCAGCCGGCCCTTGTTGGTGTCGATCACCATCACGTTGTCGGGGTCGGGAACCCGCCAGTCCGCCGCCGTCGGTCCAGCGGCCCGGCCCGTCTTGGCCTTGGCGGCGCAAAGCGCGGGTCCGGCCTGAATGGCGAGGCTCAGGCCCAGGGCGACGGCGAAGGCGGGTTTCATTTGATCTGCACCGGAATGTCGATGTCGCAATTGGTGAAGCTGGGACCGACCTCGGCCCGACGCTTGGCGGCCAGGGCGGCGAAGGCCGCGCCATGGGTGTCCATGACCAGGATCGACGGGCGCTTGTCGGCGGGCAAGTCCGCCAGCAGCTTGACGCTGATCATCTTGTCCTGCGGATCGGGCACGGGCTCGCCGACCTTGATCGACCGCACCACATCCAGGCCCGACAGGGTGCGTCCGAACGCGGTGTAGGTCTTGTCCAGCGACGGGTAGTTCTGGCGCATGAAGAAGAACTGGCTGTTGGCGCTGTTGGGGTCGCCGGCCCGGGCCATGCCCAGCACGCCCGGACAGAAATTGCCCCAGGTCGCCACCTTGCGGTCGGCGGTCATCACCGCCAGCGCGGCGGGCTGGCTGGTCATCGGCAAGGCGCCCAGGAAGCCTGTTTCATTGCTCCCCGCCTTGCCCGGGGCGCCCAACGGCAGGTCTGCGCCGCGGCGGAAGGTGAATTCGGCGTTGAGGTTGGGCTGGTCCGAACCGCCGGTGCCGGTGTTCTGCGGATCGCCGGTCTGGGCCATGAACGAGTCGACCACCCGAAAGAAGGTCAGGCCGTCATAGAAGCCGGCCCGCGCCAGCGTGCGGATGCGCTCGACATGGGCGGGCGCGACCTCGGGATTGAGTTCGGCGATGATCCGGCCCTTGTTGGTCTCGACCACCAGCACGTTCTGGGGATCGGGCCTGCGCCAGTCGGACGACGGGCCCGGCGCGGTCTGCGCGGCGGCGGTCGTCGCCAACAGCGCCAGGGCGACGGCGGAATACGCAAACTTCATGAAGATCCCCGAATAGAAAAGCGGACAAGCCCTGGGACGACGCCGCCCCACGCGACCAGACCGCCGTGTTGAAGCCTACGATTTCGACCACTTCACGGCAAACGGCCGGTTTCAGGCCTTGTGAAGCTTGGACACCAGCTGTTCGCCCACCGCCGCCGGCACGAACTTGGAGATGTCGCCGCCCAGGGCCGCGATTTCCTTGACCAGCCGCGAGGCGATGGCCTGGTGCCGCGGGTCGGCCATCAGGAACACCGTCTCGATCTCGCGATCGAGCTGCTGGTTCATGGCCGTCATCTGGAACTCGTACTCGAAGTCGGCCACGGCCCGCAGGCCGCGCACGATCATCTGGGCCCCCACTTCGCGCGCGAAATGCATCAGCAGGGTGCTGAAGGGTCTGACCTCGATCACGGCCAGTGACGACAGGTGCGCCGTTTCCCGCTCGAGAATCGCGACACGCTCTTCCAGCGTGAACAGCGGCCCCTTGCCGATATTGACCGCCACGCCGATCACCAGCTTGTCGACCAGCTTGACCGCCCGACCGATGATGTCGAGATGGCCGTTGGTGACCGGATCAAACGTTCCGGGATAAAGCCCGACCCTCATGCAACCCCCTGCTTTACTGGCGGCTACAGGGTCTCGTCCGCCCCGCTTGCGTCGCCTTGATCATTATCGTTGTCGTCGCCGCCGGCGTCCGCCAGCCGCTCCACGCTGACGACGTGTTCGTCCTTCGCGGTGCGGAAGACGGTTACGCCTTGAGTATTCCGCGCTGCAACACGAATTTGCGCGACGGGGCACCGTATCAACTGTCCGGCGTCTGTCACCAACAGGATTTCATCGCTGTCGTCGACCGGGAACGAGGCCGCCAGGCGGCCGCCGCGCTTGCTCAGGTCCTGGGCCGTCAGCCCCTGCCCCCCCCGGCCCGTGCGGCGATAGTCATAGGCGCTGGTGCGCTTGCCGAAGCCTTCCGACGAGACGGTGAGGATGAACTCCTCGGCCGCGCCCAGTTCGGCGATGCGCTCGGGCGTCAGGCTGGTTTCGTCCAGATCCTCGTCGGCCTCCTCCGGCGCCGGGGCGTCATCGCCCTCCTCGCCGGCGGCGCGCAGCATGGCGCGCGCGTGCTTCAGATAGGCGGCGCGCTCGGCCGGCGTGGCGTCGACGCCGCGCAGGATGGCCATCGAGATCACTTCGTCGCCCTCGGCAAGCTTGACGCCGCGCACGCCGGTCGAATCACGGCTGGCGAACACCCGCACCTCGTCGGCCGAGAATCGGATGCAACGCCCCACCGAGGTGGTCAGCAGGATGTCGTTCTCGGTCCCGCAGACACCGACCCCGACAATACCGTCGCCTTCATCGAGCT
The DNA here is from genome assembly GCA_018895795.1 of Alphaproteobacteria bacterium. Lineage (GTDB taxonomy): Bacteria > Pseudomonadota > Alphaproteobacteria > Caulobacterales > Caulobacteraceae > Caulobacter. The sequence continues at coordinate 2,771 of JAHINZ010000364.1, read as the reverse complement.
TCATGGCGATCTTGCCGTTGCGGCGGACATCGACGAAGTCCGACAGCTTGTTGCGGCGCACGCTGCCCGAACGGGTGGCGAACATCACGTCCAGGCGATCCCAGGTGGCCTCGTCCTCGGGCAGGGTCAGGATCGAGGTGATGGTCTCGCCCGGCTCGATCGGCAGCAGATTGACGAACGCCTTGCCGCGCGAATTAGCGGCGCCCAGCGGCAGACGCCAGACCTTCAGCTTGTAGACCTTGCCGCCCGAGGTGAAGAACAGCAGCGGCGCGTGGGTCGAGGCCGAGAACACGCGGGTGACCGCGTCCTCGGTCTTGGTCGCCATGCCCGACTTGCCTTTGCCGCCCCGGTGCTGGGTGCGATAATTGGCCAGCGGCGTGCGCTTCACATAGCCGCCCATGGTCACGGTGATGACCATGTCCTCGCGAACGATCAGGTCTTCATCTTCCACGTCGGCGTCGCCGTCGACGATGTGGCAACGGCGCGGCACGGCGAACTTGTCGCGCACCTCGACCAGTTCCTCGCGGACCACGGCCATGATGTTGGCGCGGTCCGACAGCAAATCGAGATAGCCGCGAATAGCCTCGGCCAGGGCGGTGGCCTCGTTGCCGATTTCCTCGCGGCCCAGGCCGGTCAAACGCGACAGGGTCAGGGCCAGGATGGCGCGGGCCTGCTCGTCGGTCAGGCGGATCAGACCGCCGTCTTCCTGCAGGGTGCGCGGATCGGCGATCAGCTCGACCAGCGGCAGCATGTCGCCGGCCGGCCAGGCCTTGGCCACCAGGCGCTCGCGCGCCTCGGCCGGATCCTTGGACGAGCGGATGATGTGGATGAACTCGTCGATATTGGCGACGGCGATAGTCAGGCCGACCAGGACGTGGCCGCGATCGCGCGCCTTGCCCAGTTCGAACTTGGTCCGCCGGACCACGACCTCTTCGCGGAAGTCGACGAAGATCTTGACCAGCTGGTGCAGGCCCATCTGCTCGGGCCGACGGCGGTTCAGGGCCAGCATATTGACGCCGAACGAGCTCTGCAGGGCCGTGAAGCGATACAGCTGGTTGAGGATCACGTCGCCCGAGGCGTCGCGCTTCAGCTCGACCACGATGCGCATGCCGTCGCGGTTGCTCTCGTCGCGGATGTCGCTGACGCCCTCGATCCGCTTGTCGCGGACCAGTTCGGCGATGTGCTCGACCAGATTGGCCTTGTTCACCTGATAGGGGATGGCGGTGACGATGATCGCCTCGCGGCCCGCGCGGATCTCTTCCACCGACGCGATGCCGCGCATGATCACCGAGCCGCGCCCGGTCATCAGCGCCTGACGCGGACCGCTGCGGCCGATGATCTCGCCGCCGGTCGGGAAGTCAGGGCCGGGCACCAGGTCCAGCAAGGTTTCGACGCTGACGTCGGGATCGTCGACCATCGCCAGACAGGCGTCGACGATCTCGCCCAGATTGTGCGGCGGGATATTGGTGGCCATGCCGACGGCGATGCCGCCCGCGCCGTTGACCAGCAGATTGGGAATCCGCGACGGCAGGACCGAGGGTTCCTGCTCCTTGCCGTCATAATTGTCCTGGAAGTCGACCGTGTCCTTGTCCAGATCGGCCAGCAACGCCAGCGCCGGGGGCGCCATGCGGCATTCGGTGTAACGCATGGCGGCGGGCATATCGCCGTCGACCGAGCCGAAATTGCCCTGGCCGTCGATCAGGATCAGACCCATCGAGAACGGCTGGGTCATCCGAACCAGGGTGAAATAGATCGAGGCGTCGCCGTGCGGGTGGTATTTACCCATCACGTCACCGACCACGCGGGCCGACTTCACATAGGAGCGATCCGGCGTATGGCCTTGTTCGTGCATCGAAAACAGCACGCGGCGGTGAACGGGCTTGAGGCCGTCGCGCGCGTCCGGCAGGGCGCGGCTGACGATCACGCTCATCGCGTAGTCGAGATACGAGCGACGCAGTTCGTCCTCGATGAAGATCGGGGCGATATCCCCTCGCGGCCCTTCGGGAGGGGTAGTCTTTTGATCGTCGCTCAAGGGGTTTTTTCGCCGTCAGAATCGAACACGGAACTGTCCAAAACTGTTAGCATCCCCCCGGGGTCGGCGCCACCTTTCCAGGGCGCGAACGGCCCTCGCCCGATTGTTTTTGAAGGATTTCCCATGCGCTCTCCCCTCGTTGCGACGGCCTTCGTGATCACATCCCTCGCCGGTTTCGGCGCCCTGCCCGTCCAGGCGGCCGACAGCCAGACCGCGATCGCGGCCATGAAGACCAGCGACGGCAAGGACGCGGGAACCATCACCCTGACCGAGGCGCCGCACGGCGTTCTGCTGCGCTTGGCGCTGAAGGGCCTGACGCCCGGCTGGCATGGCGCCCACTTCCACGAGAAGGGCGACTGCGGCGCGCCGGACTTCAAGTCGGCCGGCAGCCACGTCCACACCGCGGCCAATGTCGTGCACGGCCTGCTCAATCCCGACGGCAATGACAATGGCGACCTGCCCAACCTCTATGTCGGCGCGGACGGCATGGTCACCGCTGAACTGTTCTCGCCGATGGTGTCGCTGCACGGCGCCGGCGGCCGCCCCGCCCTGCTGGACGCCGACGGCTCGGCCGTCGTCGTCCATGCCAGCCCCGACGACTACATGACCCAGCCGATCGGCGGGGCCGGCGCGCGGGTCGCCTGCGGCGTGGTGAAATAGGCTCGACAGGGCCCCGCCGTTCGCGGCGGGGCCCTGTCGACACGTCCTCCCCCTGAAGGGGGAGGGGTCGGCGAAGCCG
>JAHINZ010000363.1 GCA_018895795.1 Alphaproteobacteria bacterium | reverse complement strand
TGGCCGATGGCGATGGCCCCGCCATTCACATTGACCTTGGTGGTGTCGAGGCCGAGTTCGCGGACCACGCACAGCGACTGGGCGGCGAAAGCCTCGTTGGACTCGATCAGGTCGAGGTCAGCGACGGTCCAGCCGGCCTTTTCGAGGGCTTTCTGGCTGGCCGGGATCGGACCGGTGCCCATGATCTCGGGCTCGACGCCGGCATTGGCCCACGAGGCGATGCGGGCCAGCGGCTTGAGACCGCGCGCCTTGGCGTCATCGGCGCTCATCAGCACCAGGGCGGCGGCGCCGTCATTGAGGCCCGAGGCGTTGGCGGCGGTGACCGAGCCGTCCTTGGTGAAGGCCGGGCGCAGACCCGAAATGGCGTCGAGGGTCACGCCGTGACGGATGAACTCATCCTTGTCGACGATGGTGTCGCCCTTGCGGCCCTTGATGGTGACCGGAACGATCTCGGCGTCGAAGCGGCCGGCCTTCTGGGCGGCTTCGGCCTTGTTCTGGCTGGCGACGGCGAAGGCGTCCTGGTCGCCGCGGGTGATCTGCCAGCGTGACGCGATATTCTCGGCGGTCTGACCCATGTGGTAGCCGTGGAAGGCGTCCCACAGGCCGTCCTTGATCATGGTGTCGACGAACGACAGGTCGCCCATCTTCTGGCCGTTGCGCAGGTGCTGGGCGTGCGGCGCCTGGCTCATGCTTTCCTGGCCGCCGGCCACGACGATCTTGGCGTCGCCGGCCGCGATCTGCTGGGCCGCCAGGGCCACGGCGCGCAGGCCCGAGCCGCACAGCTGGTTGAGGCTCCAGGCCGGGCTGCCGACCGGAATGCCGGCATTGACCGCGGCTTGGCGGGCGGGCCCCTGGCCGGCGCCGGCCTGCAGCACCTGGCCCAGGATCACTTCATCGACGTCTGCGGCCGAGATGCCGGCGCGCTCGATGGCGGCCTGGATGGCGATCCGACCCAACTCCGAGGCGGGCAGGCTGGACAGAGCCCCGTTGAAGGAACCGACCGGCGTGCGGGCGGCGGAAACGATGACGATGTCGCTCATGGCGAAGCTCCCGTAACGATCGACGCCTTCGCAGTTGCGGCGCCCTTGTTTTTGCAGTGCAGCGGCACAATGCATATCGAACCGCATTCGTCACGCGCACATTTTCACGGCTTGTTGCGACCTCCAAGCCTTCTGAGTACTGGCGCCATGCCTTTGCATTCGCGATAGTGCGATGCGAAAAGCGGGCGACACCGCTGTCCTAGGGAACGAAATGTCCGAGAACCCTGAAAAAGGCGAAACCGCCGCCGGCGCCGAAAAGCCAACCGGCCAACGCGTCATCATCAAGAAATACGCGAACCGTCGCCTCTACAACACAGCCTCCAGTTCCTATGTGACCCTCGATCACCTGTCGGACATGGTCAAGGAGGGCGTCGATTTCGTCGTCTATGACGCCAAATCGAACGACGACATCACCCGGTCGGTGTTGACCCAGATCATCTTCGAGGAAGAAAATCGCGGCGGCGGCCAGAACCTGCTGCCCATCCAGTTCCTGCGTCAGCTGATCGGGTTCTACGGCAACTCGATGCAGGCCTTCCTGCCCAGCTATCTTGAAATGTCGCTGGAAAGCTTCACCAAGCAGCAGGAACGCATGCGCACCCAGTTCGCGGGCGTCACGCCGGGTCTGACCGCCGCCAAGCTGCCGGTCGGCATCGGCGTCTATGAAGAACAGATCCGTCAGAACATGGCGCTGTTCGACCGCGCGATGAAGATGTTCTCGCCCTTCGCCTATGCCCGCCCCGAGGACGCCGCCGCCGCCGCGGCCGCCGCGACGCCGGAACCGGCGGCGCCCGCCGCCGCGCCGCAACAGCCCAGCGAGGACTCCCTGGCCGATCTCAAGCGCCAGCTGGAGGTCATGCAGCAACAGATCGAGAAGCTGGCCACCAAGCCCTGACGCCGGGCGCCTTAAGGCCCGGGAAACCACGACAGACCATCCGTTCTTAACGGTCGCGGCCTTACCGTCTTGACCATGAACGGTCCTGTCGATCCCATCCGGCGTTCCAGCCCCTCGCGGCGCGCGCTCGTCGTGCGGCCCGACCTCGGCCACGACTCCGCCCAAGACGCCGAGTTCGAGGACGTGGTGTTCACGCGCGACGAGAACCCCGCGCCGCCGCCCCGCAAGGGGGGCTTCGCGACCTTCGCCGCCCATCTGATGGGCCAGAGCGGTCAGAAGCGCGGCCTGCGCGGTGGGCAGGAAGTGCTCGACTCGGCGCGATCGACCTATCTCGGGACGGAATTTTCCGGCGAGGCCGACCGCCGTCCTCCGACCGGCTTACTGAAAAAGACCCAGATCTAGGACCCCCGGTCCGCCAGCCGCGCCTCCAGGGCCGCCACCCTGGCCTCCAGGGCCGCGATCCGCCGGTCCCGCGCATCGACCGGGTCCGGCGGCGGCCGGACGCCCGCCCGCGAGGCCGCCTCAGCCGAGGTCACGCCCAAAAGTTCAGCAAAAGCCGTGATTTCTCGCCAGGACAGTTCGCGCTGATCCTTGAAAGCCAGGTCGAGCGCGGCCGCGTCCATCTGGGCGACGGCGGCCAAGGCGGCGCGGTCCAGGCCCCGCTCGGCCAGCCGCGCCGCGTACCAGTCGCGGTCGAAGAACAGCGCCATCAGCGTTTCATCCCGATCCATCCGGCTTGGCGCCGGTCTTGCTTAACCGTTGGTGAATTCATCGCCGACGAGGGCTCCCATGCTGACCGCCGCCATCCGCTTCCTCGACATCGCCGTGGTCACGCTGATCTTCACCGCCCTGACCTAGTTCGGGCAAGCCTGCTGTCACCGGACACGGCTTAGGCATCGGGGGCGGAGGGCGGCCAATCTCCGTTCTCTCTAAGTCGTCGGCCTTTTGGGCAGGGCTATCGCTGATGGGAGATCGGCGGGTCCAAGCTTGGATGGGGCTTTAAAAATCTCGCCTTCCTGGGCCTTGTGCCCAGGAAGGCTAAGGAATTTTGCTTCCAATCCCTAGGCGACAATCCTGCCCTTCAGGCGGGAGGATTTGAAAACGGCGCCTTGTCCAGCTTCGCGCCGACGGAAGCCAACCCTAAATCTCACCGTGAAACGATCGCCGACCGGGACCACGCCTCGCCCCTAACGCGCGCTTCACCATGTCGGTCGAACAACCCTTAAGGGCTGAGCGCTAGTCTTCCCGCGTACCTCGTGGAGACTGTTGTGCTTCTGACGCTATCGGCCCTGTTTGTCGCGATCCTGATCGCCACCGTCGCCTGGACGTTCGCCGAGCCCTATGTGGCCCATTGGCGTGGCGTCCGCGCGGCCGACAAGCGGCGGATGGCGGAGCGCCGGAAGCCGACGCCCCAATAATCGCCCCGCCTAGTTGTCTCCGAAATCCACGTCCCGCCGCGCGGCGACGATGGTGACGATGAAGCCGGCCAGCACGTCCAGCAGAACCATCACGGTGATCAGAAAGAAGGTCGAGGTGGCGAAGGCCGGGGCCAGCAGGAACTCGACCAGGCAACCGATGAACAACACCATCGACAGCGAGTGATTGATGATCGCGATCCGGCGGCTGGTCGTCGATTTCAGCAGTTCGACAAACAGCACCACCAGGGAGGCGGCCAGCAACAGGTCGCCCAGGCTGACGGCCCAATCGACGCGCGAGGTCATGCGGATCGTGAACAGGGTCTCGGTCATGCGCGCATTGGCTTGCGACGACATGAAGCCCCCCGTCAGGGTCATGGCGATCAAATTATAGACCAGCACTGGCAGGGCCAGCAGCGGAACCGCGGCGAACATCGAGAGCCTCTCCCAAGGACGCGCGGCCGTCAGGGTCGCGCGGCTTAGGGTTAACCGCATTTTCGAGGGCCGAGAAGGCGCTTCAACCCCAGGGCGCTAAGTGATGGCTAAGCTTCGTCGACGCCCAGCGGATTGCGGGCCCGGGTCTGCAACCACATGACGCCCAGCAGGTCGCTCACCGAGGCCTTCAACCGGCCGAAATTGGTGTATTTCGACACCCCGCTCTCGCGGTGGCGATGGTTGACGGGCTGGAACGCCACCTCATAGCCCTCGCGCAGCATCAAGGCCGGGATATAGCGGTGGATGTGATCAAAATAAGGGAGCCGCAGGAAGGCCTCGCGGCGGAAGGCCTTGAGCCCGCAGCCGGTGTCGTTGGCCGTGTCCTTCAGCAGACGCTTGCGCACCCCGTTGCCGAACTTCGACGCGAAGCGCTTGGCCGAGCTGTCCTGACGCTTGACCCGCTCACCGCCGACCAGGGCCAGGGTGGCGGGGCCGGCCGCCAGGGCGCGGGCCAGGCGCGGCGCGTCGGCCGGATCGTTCTGGCCGTCGCCGTCTAGGGTGACGACGATCGGCGCGCGCGCGGCCAGCACACCGCTGCGCACGGCGCGGCTCTGGCCCGAGTTCTTGCGGTGTGACAGCACCCGCAGTTGCGGGATCTCGGCCTTCAGGGCCACCAAGAGGGCCTTGGTGTCGTCGCGGCTGGCGTCGTCGATGAAGATGATCTCGTGGTTCTCGCCGGTGAAGGCGGCGGCGATCTCGCGCGCCAGGGCCGGCGCGGCGCCGCCCTCGTCAAAGACGGGAACGACGATCGAATAATCGGGCGAGGCGGCGGAAGCGGCGGTCATTGCCCTCTAATACCTCAAAACTCCCCACACGAAAGGATCGTGCTATTCCATGCGCCATGACGCTTGAATCTCGCCTGGATGCGTGGAGCCGCGGCTGGCGCGCTCCCCTGTTCGCCGCTCTGCTGGCGTGTTTAGCCGGCCTGCCGGGCCTGATGGCCATGCCGCCGCTGGACCGCGATGAATCGCGCTTCGCCCAGGCCACGGCCCAGATGCTGGAAACCGACGACATGGTCGTCATCAAGTTCCAGGATCAGCCGCGCTTCAAGAAGCCGGTCGGCATCCACTGGCTGCAGGCGGCCAGCGTCTCTCTGCTGTCCGCGCCCGAGGACCGGGGAATCTGGGCCTATCGCATCCCGTCCCTGCTGGGGGCGATGCTGGCGGCGGCGGCCTGCGCCTGGGGCGCGGCGGCGCTGTTCGACCCGCGCACCGGCCTGCTGGCCGGATCGATCCTGGGCGCGACCTTCCTGCTGTCCAGCGAGGCCTTCATCGCCAAGACCGACGCGGCCCTGTGCGGAACCACCACCCTGGCCATGGCGGCGCTGGCGAAGATCTACGCCGACCACCTGGCGGGGCGAAAGCCGGGCAACCTGACCAAGCTGGCCTTCTGGACCGGCCTGGCCGTGGCGGCTCTGATCAAGGGCCCCGTCGGCCCGCTGGTCGTGCTGATGGCCGGCCTGGCCCTCTGGGCCTGGGACCGCAAGGCGGGCTGGGTCAAGGACCTGGGCTGGGGCTGGGGGCTGATCCTGTTTTCCGCCGTGGTTCTGCCCTGGGCGATGATGATCACCGTGGCCACCGACGGCGCCTTCTGGGGCGCGGCCGTGGGCGGCGATCTGGCCCCCAAGCTGGCCGGCGGCCAGGAGGGCCATGCCGGACCGTTCGGCTATCACGCCCTGCTCTCGCCCCTGTTGGTCTATCCCGCCACCCTGCTGCTGCCCGCCGGCCTGGTCCTGGCCTGGACGGGCCGCAAGGAGCCCGGCGTGCGGTTCGCCGTCTGCTGGCTGGTTCCGACCTGGCTGATGTTCGAGCTGCTGCCCACCAAGCTGATCCACTACACCCTGCCGGCCATGGGCGGCCTGGCCATGCTGCTGGCCGCCGCCGTGCGGGCGCCGCTGGGCGATCTGGTCCGCAGGATCGGGGCCGGCCTGACCCTGCTGGTCTCGCTGCTCCTGGCCGCCGTGGCGGTGTTCGGCATGAAGCAGTTCGGCCAGGGCGCCGACCTGATCTGGACCGGCCTGACCGTGGCGTTGCTGCTGGCCGCCGGCGGCGTCGGGGCGGTGTTGCTGCTCCGTCGACAATCGGCGCGCGCTCTGGTGATTTCCGGAGCCCTGGGCGTCGCGGGCCACGCCTGCCTGGTCGGCGGGCTGTTGCCGCACCTGGAGCCGCTGTTCCTGTCGAAGGCCATCACCGACGCCCTGGACCGCGCCAAGCTGTCGCCCCGCTCGGGCGCGCCCGGCCCTGTCGCGGTCAGCGGCTATTCCGAACCCAGCCTGGTGTTCCTTCTGGGCACGGCCACGGAACTGACCGACGGCCAACGGGCCGCCGAGGCCATCGCTCGCGGCCGCCCCGCGGTGATCGAGTCCCGCGAGGACGCGGTGTTCCGCCGGGCCCTGGCGGCCGCGGGTCTGACCCCGCATCCTGTCGCCGTCATCGAGGGCCAGAACTATTCCGACGGCGACGCCGAACGCCTGACGATCTACCGCGGCGAACGCCAGCCCGACATCGAGCCGGTTATCCGACCCGCGACCGGAGACCGCCCATGAGCCGCTTCATCGAGATCGTCGAGGTCGGGCCGCGCGACGGCCTGCAGAACGAGGCGCAATCCCTCTCGGTCGAGGAACGCCTGGACCTGATCCGTCGGCTGGAGGCCTGCGGGGCCCGGCGGATGGAGGTCGTGTCGTTCGTCAACCCCAACCGTGTGCCGCAGATGGCCGGGGCCGAAGAGATCATGGCCGCGCTCAGCCCCGTGGGTGGGACGCCGGACCTGAACCATTCGCGCATCGGCCTGGTGCTGAACATGCGCGGTTGGGAGCGCTGCGTCGCGGCCCAGTGCGACGAGGCCAATGTCGTGGTCTGCGCCTCGGAAGGCTTCGCGGTCCGCAATCAAGGCTCGTCCGTCAGTCAACAGATCGACGCCCTGGCCGCCATGGTCGAGCGCCAGGCCGTCGAGGGCGGCCCGCCGATCACCATGACCCTGTCGGTGGCCTTCGGCTGTCCGTTCGACGGCGAGGTCGGCGAGGACCAGGTGGTCGCCATCGTCCGCGAGGCGGCCGCCCTGAAGGTCGCCGAGATCGCCCTGGGCGACACCATCGGCGTGGCCGATCCCTGGACCGTCCGTAAACGGATCGAGGCGGTGCGCGCCGCCGCGCCGGACACCCGCCTGCGCATGCATTTCCACGACACCCGCAACACCGGCCTGGCCAACGCCTTCGCCAGCGTCGAGGCCGGCATCGATGTGCTGGACGCCTCGGTGGGCGGGCTGGGCGGCTGCCCCTTCGCCCCCAACGCCACCGGCAATATCGGCGCCGAGGACCTGGTCTACATGCTCGAACGCGCCGGCTTTACCACCGGCTACGACCTTGACGGCCTGATCGAGACCGGACGGGCGATCAGTGCGCGCCTGGGCAAGGCCCCGGCCTCGTCCCTGGGCCGGGCCGGCGGGTTCCCGGCATGATCCGGCTGACCCTGATCGCCGGCGCCGCCGGACTGCTGGCGGCCTGCGCCGCCACGCCCCCGCCACCGACGGCGACCCGCTGCGATGTGACCGTCAAGTTCGGCAGTTACGGCATGGGCATCGACCAGCCCTTGGCCGCCCGCATCGGGGCGGCCGCCGAGGCCGACCGCGATCTGGCCGCTGTCGAACGCAGGCCGTGGGGTCGCGAAGGGGAATATGATCTCTGCCTGCAGGCCAAGGCCGGCCGTGACGCCAAAGCGATCTATGAGCGCTATCGCGCGCTGTTGCCGGCGCGATCCCTGCAGGCGCCGACCTCGATCGAGGGGCCAGAAGGTTTGAGAGACGAGACCCTCGCCCCGATGTGACGGCGGGGCCGTCTTCCCGGCAAAGGCCCTAGATCGGCCGGCCGGTGATCTTCCACAGCAGCGGACGGCAGACCGACATCAGCATGATGGCCGGGGCCAGGACCACGGCCAGGGCATAGCGTTGCAGGGTGTCGGCGCGCTTGATGAAGTAGCGCGACAGCCCCACGCCCTTGTGGAACTCGACCTTCACCGGGTGTTCCAGGCTGGTGTGGCCCAGATGCACGACCTGGGCCTTGGGCTGGAAGATCACCCGGCCGCCGGCCTGACGGGCCCGCCAGCACAGGTCGATATCCTCGACATGCAGAAAATAACCTTCGTCGAACCCGTCCAGAGCCTCGAAATCGCGGCGGCGCAGCGCGAAACAGGCCCCCGAAATGGTCGGCATCGGCACCGGCGAGCGCGGCAGGGGCTCGGTTTCGCGATGGATCTCGAAGCCCGACAGCTTGGCGTAGCGACGGGTCAAATGACCAAAGCTGAGCAGGGTGGTGATCGGCGTCACCTCGCCGCGACGGCCGCCGCGCTGCTCGGTGCCGTCGGTGTTCATCACCCGCGCGCCGACCACGGTCGGGGTCGGCTGGCCGCGGAACGCCGTCACCAGGGCCGCGATGCAACCGGTCTGCAGGTTGGCGTCGGGATTGATGAAGACGATATATTCGCCCTTGGCCGTCGTGGCGCCCAGATTGGCGCCGCGGGCGAAACCGACATTGCCGTGGCCTTGCTGCAGCACGACGCGCGGTTCGGTCAGGCCCAGGGCGCGCAGCATCTCGGCGTCGCGCGGCGACGAGCCGTTGTCGACGATGACGAACTCATCGACCAGCGGCTCGTCCAGGACGTGCTTGATGCTTTCGGTCAGCGCCCTGCCCGTTCGGTACACGACCATCACCACCGAAATGTTCGGCCGCGCCGGACGGGCGCCGGCGGCGAGGGTCGTGAAGGAGGGCAGGATGCTGTTCATCAGGCGAGCGCGGCCTCCGGAACCGACGTGACCAAGACGCGGGCCCGCGCCAGGTCGGGCGGCGTGGCTTCAGCGGCGAGCACGCGCGCCGCCTCGTCGAGCGACAGGATGTTCTGCCCCTCTCCGCCTAACCGGCGCAGGGCCACCTGCCCTGTCTCCGCTTCTTTGCGCCCCACCACCGCGATCACCGGAACCTTTGCAAGGCTATGCTCGCGAATCTTGTAGTTGATTTTTTCATTACGCAGATCCACCTCCGCGCGTATCCCCAAAGACGTCAAGCGCTCGACGACCTGACGGGCATAGTCGTCGGCGTCGGACGTGATAGTAGCCACGACCACCTGCGTCGGCGCTAGCCAAAGCGGCAGGTGACCCGCGAAATTTTCCAGCAAAATCCCGATAAACCGTTCGAACGACCCCAGTATCGCCCTGTGAAGCATCACGGGGCGCTTTTTGGAGCCGTCTTCTGAAACGTACTCGGCGTCCAGTCGTTCCGGCAAGACAAAGTCCAGCTGCAAGGTTCCGCACTGCCAGACGCGACCGATCGCGTCCTTCAGCGAGAACTCCAGCTTGGGGCCATAGAAGGCGCCCTCGCCGGGCTGATCGACCAGGCTTTCGCCGGCGGCCTGCGCCGCCGTGGCCAAGGCGTGCTCGGCCTTGTCCCAGACCTCGTCGGAACCGGCCCGCAAGTCGGGTCGCGTCGAGAACTTCACGTCATGGAGGTTCATGCCCAGATCTGTATAGACGCTGCGCAACAGCTCGATGAACTTGGCGCTTTCGTCCGTAACCTGTTCTTCGCGGCAGAAAATGTGGGCGTCGTCCTGGGTGAAGGCCCGTACGCGCATGATGCCGTGCATGGCGCCCGACGGTTCATACCGATGGCAGGCGCCGAACTCGGCCATGCGCAGCGGCAGTTCGCGATACGACTTCTGACCGATATTGAAGATCTGGATATGGCCGGGGCAGTTCATCGGCTTGACGGCCATGACCTCGCCCTCGGCGGTTTCGCACATGAACATGGCGTGGCCGAACTTGTCGGCGTGGCCAGATTTTTCCCACAGGCTGCGATCGAGGATCTGCGGCGTCTTCACTTCCTGATAGCCGGCGGCGTCCAGGCGACGACGCATATAGTCCTCGAGCGCCCGGTAGAGCGTCCAGCCCTTGGGGTGCCAGAAGATCATCCCCTTGCCCTCTTCCTGGAGGTGGAAGAGGTCCATCGTGCGGCCCAGCTTGCGGTGATCGCGCTTCTCGGCTTCCTCGACGCGCAGCAGATAGGCCGCCAGATCGGCGTCCGAGGCCCAGCTGGTGCCATAGATGCGTTGCAGTTGGGCGTTGTTCTGGTCGCCGCGCCAATAGGCGCCGGCCAGCTTGGTCAGCTTGAAGGCCTTGCCCACCGCCTTGGTCGAGGGCAGGTGCGGCCCGCGGCACAGGTCCTTCCAGGTGTCGCCCTGATGATAGACGGTGATCGTGTCGCTGGCCGGCAGATCACGGATGATCTGGGCCTTGTAGCTTTCGCCCATGGCCTCGAACGCGGCGATGGCGGCGTCGCGGTCGACTTCCTCGCGGCGGATCTTCTCGTCGCGATCGACGATCTGCCGCATGCGCTCTTCGATCTTGGGCAGGTCGTCCAGGCTGAACGGCTCATCGCGGGCGAAGTCGTAATAGAAGCCGTCCTCGACATTGGGGCCGATCGTCACCTGGGTGTCGGGAAACAGCTCCTGCACGGCCTGGGCCAGGACGTGGGCGGTGTCGTGCCGGATCACCTCCAGAACGTCGGGCGAGTCGCGCGTGACGATCTCGATCTTGCCCGGTCCGGTCAGCAGGTCGGGCGTCAGCGGGCGGTCGAGGTCGAGCAGGACGCCGTCCAGCTTGATCAGCAGGGC
>JAHINZ010000362.1 GCA_018895795.1 Alphaproteobacteria bacterium | reverse complement strand
CCTGGGTGGTCACGGTGAACAGCGTATCGGCCGTGTTGCCGTTGGACAGCAGGGCGTCGGGCAGGTCGGTCTGCGACCACGGCAGGGCGACCGAGGAGGTCTGGATATAGGACTTGATGTCCTTTTCGAACAAGCCGACCGAGAACAGGGTTTCCTTGTCCGGATACCATTCGAAGCTGAGGTCCAGATTATTGGCCAGCATCGGGTTCAGGTTCGGATTGCCGCGGGTCAGGGTCTGGGCCGACTGGCTGATCGCGGTGTAGCCGGGCGTCAGGTTGGGCAGTTGCGGACGGGTCATCACCTTGGCCGCCGCGAACCGGATGAAGAAGTTCTCGTAGGGCTGGGCCGAGACGTTCAGCGACGGCAGAGTGTTGCTGTATTTACGCGAGACCGTCTGCGAGGCGTCGATCGGCACGCGCTCGCTATAGGTTCCGCCCAGGGTGGTCACGGTCTGGGTCGTGTTGCCCGTGCTGTAGTGGCCGGTCGCCTCCTGCTCGGTCTCGACATAGCGGACGCCGATATTGCCGCGCACCGGGATGTTGAACACATCATGGTCGAAGTCGGCCTGAACGTAATAGGCCGTGTCCTTCTCGGTGATACTGCGCGTGGCGCCCAGCTGGTTCAGGGTGCTCAGGCGGAAGTCGCCGTTGGCGTTGACGCAGTTGCAGTCATAGCCGAGGGCGGTCTTCAGCTTGTTCAGGTCCGGCGCCAGCCACGAGGTCGGCGTGCCAGCCGGCAGGTCGAGACCCCGGCCAAAGCCGGTGATCAACTGCGAGACATCGGCGATGCCGACGCCGGCGGGTAGGCCGAAGGCGGCTTCCGAGGTGAAGGTCGTGGCGGTGTTGCCGGCCAGGACGCGCGAATTGAGGCGCTGTTCCCACGAGGAGAAGCCATATTCCTTATAGTCGCCGCCGGCCCGCAGCTTCAGCCCGTCCATCGCCTCATAGTCGATATCGGCGCGGAAGGTCTTGAAGGTGTTGACGGCCTTGGACGGCCGCAGGCGCAGCAGCGAGGCGTCGCCCTTGTCATTGGTCGGACGATATTCGTAGCTGGCCGGGCTGGTGGCGTCGAAGCCGTAGTTGAAGCCCGGCAGCTTGTCGTTCGAATAGTCGTAGCTATAGCCGTCGGTGTTGTAGCGATCGAACGAGAAGGTCGTCTGCACCGGGTTGTCCTGGATCGACCGCGACTGGCCGTAGGTCGCCAGGAAGTGGCCGCGATCGCCCAGACGGGTGTCGTAGGTCAGGGCGAACTGGTTGAACTCGGTCTTCAGGTCATCGTGGCGATATTCGACGCGGGCGTCGACATCGTCGAACGTGCCCTTGATCAGGCTGCCCTTGCTGTCGCCGGTGAAGTTGACCACGTCGGTCTGGGGCACGCCCTGGCCGCTGCGGCTGAACGAGATGATTTCCAGATAGGTCTCGTCGCGATTGTTGGTGAACTTGGCCAGCAGGGCGTCGAGGGTCAGGGTCGAGTTGGCGGTCGGGCGCCATTGCAGCGAACCGGTCACGCCCAGGCGCTTTTGATCATAGTCCAGGCGGCCATAGCGCGGAATGCGCGGATGCCAGAGATTGTTGGCGGTGCCGGCCGCCGCCGTGACGGTCGGCGTGGTGCCGCCGGTGACGGTTCCGATCTGGGCGCAGCTCAGCGGGGGGCCGCTGACGGGATTGTAGGCCGTCCCCGTGCAGGGGAACGCCGTCGCCGAGTTGGCGGCCACGCTGGGGTTTTCCCAACGGCCGGTCGAGGAGCCTTCCTCGCGCTGGCTGCGGGTGGCGTAGGCGACAGACAGCAGGCCGCCGATCTCGCCGATGCCCGTGTCCCAGCGGTTGCTGACCTGGAAGGTGTAGCGCGGGTCGCTCTGGCGCGAGAGGTCATTCCAACCGGCCTTGGCGCCCATGCTCATCGAGAAGCCGCTATAGTCGAACGGGCGCGAGGCCTGCAGATCGACGATCGCGCCCAGCGAGCCCTCTTCGTTCGAGGCCGAGGTCGACTTGCGGACGGTGACGCTGTTGAACAGTTCCGAGGCGAAGATGCTGAAGTCGAACTGACGGCCGCGATTGGCGCCGCCGGAGCCGTCCTTGCCGCCCGTGGTGGCCAGGGCTTCCAGGCCGTTCAGACGCACGACGGTGAAGTCGGGACCCAGGCCGCGCACGGTGATGGTGCGCCCCTCGCCGCCGTCGCGGTCGATCGAGACGCCGGGAATGCGTTGCAGGGATTCCGCGAGGTTCAGGTCGGGGAAGTCGGCGATGTCGGTGGCCTTGATGACATCGACCAGGTCGTTCTCGCGGCGCTTGATGTCCAGCGCGTTGGCGAGACTGGCGCGGAAGCCGGTGACGACAACCTCCTCAACCGCGGCGTCGTCGGCCTGGGCCGGCGCGGTCTGAGCGGATGCGGCTCCAGCCATGGCGATGGCCAGCGCCAAGGCGCCTGTGGAGACACCGAACTTCAGGACGTCGAGACGCCCCCCGGAAATCCTAGACATATATCTTCCTCCCGTTCGACGGACTGAAACGACTGTTGAGTCGTCCGGCCTGACACGGCTCGCGCTTCTTCCCGCGCGGCCCGTTTTTCGGCCGTCTGTTATTTTGACACCGGTGTCAGATAGAAATGGCTCCTGAACCACGCCTTTGACACCGGTAGCATAATCGCTAACAAACCGGATTGAGCGCCACAAGATG
>JAHINZ010000361.1 GCA_018895795.1 Alphaproteobacteria bacterium | reverse complement strand
CAAACCTTCGCCAGCGCGATCCGTCCCGCCCGAACGCCGTCGATCCACATCCTGTCGGGGACGCGGTCTTGCGCCTGCCCCGCGGCGAGGGGCGCCAGCGCCAGGGCGCTCGACATCATCAAGGGCGCGAAGGCGCGTCGCATTGCCAGGTCCTCCTTGGACAAGCCGGTCGGCCGCATCGGCGGTGCTTACACCATCACACTTATAGACCGCGCTCGTCGGCAGGAAAGTTTGCGGCGACCATGGCCCAGCGCGGCGCCGCTGCACAAAGCCATCGTATCAAACCGTGCGCCCGGGCCTCCATGGCGACAGACGCCCGCTTCGATCACCGGCCGCCGACGGTCTTAAGCCTTGAGCGCCTCCAGCACGATGCGTCCGGCCCGCGCGATCACCGCGTCGCGCTCCGCCTCCGGCGCGGTCGAGCCGCTGAGGAACACCGCGATCGCGAACTGGCGGCCGTCCTTCAGCGTGATGATCCCGATGTCGTTGGTGGCCGGGGTCATGCCCAGGTCGGTGCGGGCGTCGCCGGTGACGTGGGCCAGGCGGGCGCCGGCGGGCAGGGCGGCGACCAGTCGGCCCTTTCCGCTCTGGGCCTCGGCCAGGATCGTCAGCAGGCGCTGGGTGGAGGCCTTGGAGATCAGCTGGCCCGACCGCAGGGCCTCGAGGAAGCCGACCGCGGCGACCGGCGTGGCGGTGTCGCGGGCTTCGGCCAGGTACTCGGCCATCGCCTGTCGGCGCACGGCCTGCGGCGTCGCCCGCCTGACCGGACCATAGGCGGCCTCGCCCTTCCAGTCGGCCCGGAACGAGGCCGTGCCGGCGATCTCGGGCTGCAGTTGACGCTCGTAGCGATCAATCCGGAAATCATGGACGTTCTTCAGGACCAGCCAGGCGGTCAGCACGCCGGGACCGCCGATCAGCTTCATCAGCACGTCGGCGGCGGTGTTGTCGCCGGCCCCCGTGGCCCGCTCCAGAAGCTCGACCAGGCTGTAGTCGGTCCGCGCCGGCCAGGCGTCGGCCACGGGGCTGAACGGCGGCGACAGGTCGATGTCGCGGATCGTGATGATCTGCTCCAGACGCAGCTTGCCCGCGTCGACCTCGGCTAGGACGGCCGCGCCCAGCGGGGCCCTGAACACGCCCTGCAGCGGAAAGCGCCGGTCGGCGTTGAAGGCCACGGTCTGACCGGTCTGGGCGTCGCGCACCGCCACGCCCAGCGCGCCGGGGGCGGCTCCGTCGGCCAGGGCCTGCAGCTGAGCGGTCAGGGCTTTGACGTCGATGACCGGGTCCAGCTGACCCAGCATCGGCTCTTTTTCGCGGCAGGCGCCGAGGAAACCCGCCATCACGACCGGGGCGGAAACGAGGAAGGCGCGGCGCAGCATGGAGGCTCTTTCGAGGGGCGGAACACAGCTAAACGCGCGTCCGGCGGGGTCGGGACTTGCATCGGAACGCCTGGCGGCGGCAAAGGGACGAGATGAACTCAACAATCGTTCCCCCCTGCGTGATCCTCAACGAGCCGCAGCTGGCCGAGAACATCGGCGCGGTGGCCCGGGTGATGGCCAATTTCGGTCTGTCGGACCTGCGTCTGGTGCGGCCGCGCGACGGCTGGCCCCAGGAGCGCGCCTGGCCCTCGGCCTCCGGCGCCGACTGGCCGCTGGACAACGCCAAGGTGTTCACCACCCTGGAAGAGGCTATCGCCGACCTGAAACTGGTGTTCGCCACCACGGCGCGGCCGCGCGAGACCCGCTTGCCGGTGCTGACGCCGCGTGAGGCCGCCGCCCAGCTGTCGGACGACGTGGCCCTGGGCCGGGCCGTGGGCCTGCTGTTCGGCGGCGAGCGGGCCGGGCTGGAAACCCAGGACATCGCCCTGTGCCAGGGCATCGTCAGCATTCCGATCGACGAACGCTTCCGCTCGCTGAACCTGGCCCAGGCCGTGTCGATCAACGCCTATGAGTGGAAGATGACGGTCGACGACCGGCCGTGGGTCAAGTTCGAGCAGAACGTCGAGGACCCCGCCGACCAGTCCAGTCTGCTGGGCCTGTATGGTCAGTTGGAGGACGAGTTGGAGAAGGCCGGCTTCTATCATCCGCCGGAAAAGAAGCCCTCGATGGTGCGCAATCTGCGCGCGCCCTTGGCCCGGGCGCGGCTGACCGAGCAGGAGGTCCGCACCTTCCGCGGCATGATCACCGCCCTGTCGCGTGGCCGGGGCCGGGTGCTGGCCAAGCTGGCCGCCGCCAAGGCGGCCAAGGGCGAGGACTAGTCTGTCGACCGGCTGATCGGTTCCCGATTGATCCATGTCATGGTTGAACTCCGGGGCGGGGCTAGGCGTTAAAGCCTGAAGCTTTAAACGGAGCCCGCCTCATGATTCCCGATGCAAAAACCCTGGTCGTGGTGGCCGATGGACACCGCGCGCGCCTGCTGGAGCAGCCGCGCCTGGACGGCCCGCTGCACGACCGCCCCGACTGGCTGGACGGGCTGAAAGAGCACCATGCCCACTCGCGCAAGCCCGCGCCGCATGACGGCGACGCCAATGATCAGGCCGAGCGCGCCTTCATCAAGGATCTGGCTCACCGCCTCGACGGCGTCGCCCGCGACCACGCCTTTGATCAGCTGATCCTGATCGCCCCGCCCCGCGCCCTGGGCCATCTGCGCGAAGACCTGTCGCCGGCCCTGGCCAAGAAGGTCATCGGCTCCAATCCCCACGAGCGGATCGATGCGCCGATCATGACGCTTGAGGACGTGGTCCACGCCATCCGGCGCGAAACGGCGAACTAAGGCCGCAAGACCATATGGTGATCGGGGCTCCATAATCTGGCGGACCCAGGATCAGCGGCGAAGGCGGGACGGCGCCCTTGCTATCCCGCGATCGCACCGGAACAGCGCGCGTCATCTCGAAGGTCGTCCGAGGCGCTCACGGCAACCGGGGGAGATCATCCCCCGGTTGCCGTGAGCAGGCCGACTAGGCCTTGGGCAGGATCACGGCGTCGATCACGTGGATCACGCCGTTGGTGCAGACGATATCGGCCGTCACCACCTTGGCGCCATCGACGGTCACGCCTTGCGTGCCGTCAACATGCACGGTCGCGCCGCCGGCGGTCGCGGCGTCCATCACCTTGCCCGCGACGTCCGCGGCCATCACTTGGCCCGGCACGACGTGGAGCAGCAGGATCGCCGTCAGCTTGTCCTTGTTCTCCGGCTTGACGAGGTCTTCGACCGTACCGGCCGGCAGGGCGGCGAAGGCCGCATCCGACGGAGCGAAGACCGTGAACGGGCCCGCGCCCTTCAGCGTGTCGACCAGACCGGCGGCGGTGACCGCGGCGACCAGCGTCGTGAAGGCGCCGGCGGCCACAGCGGTATCGACGATATCGTGCGTCTGATCAGTCATGTTTTGGTCCTTTGGAACGTTCGGCATTGGGGGGAGAAAAAAATCTTCCAAACAGCGCGCGCCGATATTCGCGATCGGAGTAGGGCGCGCTGAGCGGCGGACCGCCTAGGGCGGCGACGCCGGGGCCTTATTCCTCGGATCGCCGCGGCGGGACATACGGGCTTTCGGTCATCTGGTGCGCGCCGCGCTCCGCCCTTATCAACCTCGGAAGTATCCGGTCATCGCCTGACGCGATGGGAACCGGTTTCGGCCGTCGCGTCATCTTGACCCCGGCATCGCCAAGGGGAATTTGACGTGAAGATCAAGGACAGGCCGGAATTTCGAAACAAGGCCATCGTACTGACGTTCGCACCGGATGTGCTGGTCGCCGAGGCCGTCGCCGTGATGAGCGAGCGCAATTACGGCGCCGCGGTCATCGTGGGCCCGGAGCGGAAACCGCTCGGCATCGTGACGGAACGCGATTTCATGCGGCGTCTGCTCAACAAGCGGCTGAGCCCCGATGAGACGACCCTGTCGCAGATCATGACGACGGACCTGAAGCTGGCCAAGGCCGATGACGACCTTCTCGACTGGCTTCGCATCATGTCCAACGAGCGGTTTCGCCACCTGCCGGTGGTGGATGACCAAGGCGTCATCATCAGCATGATGAGCCAGGGCGACTTCGTCAGCTATACTTGGCCAGAATTGATGGGGCGACTGGGTGAACAGGTCAAGACCACGTTCAACGTCAGCCCTTCGCTGGTGATGATTGTCGCCTGTATCGCGGTTTTCGCCGCTTGGTCCGTGACGATCTTTGCCCAGTTGCGCTGAGGGATGAGGGTGACGGCGTCGGCCTTTCGCTGCACAACGATCCGGCGGAAATCCCCACCTGGCGTGAGCCCCGCGACTTGCGGACCATCCCGGAGGGGCTGGTCTTCACCATCGAGCCGTTCCTGTCGCTGGGCGGGGACTGGGTCGAAGAGCTGGACGACGGCTGGACGCTGCGCCCGCCGGCGCGTCAGCCCACGGTGCAGTACGAGCATACCCTGGTCGCCACCCGCTCCGGGCCCATGATCCTGACCCTGGCCTAGAGGGTTCGTCGGCTCCAATCCCCACGAGCGACGTCTCTTGACGACTAGCGCCCCACCAAGCGACCACGAACCTTAAGCCTCGCCGGTCAGATCCCGGCGAACCTTCTCCAATTCCTCGGCGTAGCGCCGCGTGGCGTGGGCCTCCGACACTAGGCCGATCACCCGCAGGTCGGCGTCGACCACCGCGAGCTCATCGGACTCGGTGTTGTCAAAGGCGCTCATGACTTCCTTGATCGACTGGTCCGGGGTCAGGGCCGCGTCGGGATTGACGGCCAGGACCGACACGGGCCGATCGCCGCCCTCCGGCTCGGCATAGGCCAGGGCGGTGACGATGACGCCGGCATAGCGCTCGGCGTCGTCGACCATCACCACCCGCCGCGTCGAGCCCAGCGGAAAGCGCCGGCGAAACTCAGCCAAGGTGGTCGAGGCGGCGATCGTCTGGACATCCTTGCGCATCATCCGTCCGGCCGTCAGCGGCCGCATCCAGCTGACGTCGTGAGCGCTGCGGATGGTCTCGCCGCGCAGGTGCAGCCTCCAGGTCGAGAACGAGTAGCCGAAGGTTTCTCGAACGATGGCGCTGGCGATCAGGGAGGCCGCCAGGGCGGCCGCGGTCACCGTGAAATCGCCGGTCGCTTCCAGCACAAGGAACGACATGGTGAAGGGGCCGCCGACCACGGCCACGGCCAGGGCCGCCATGCCGACCAGGGCGGCCACGGTCGGATCCAGGGCGGGAAGCCACGGCGTGAGCACCGAAAGAGCGGCGAAGATCTGGCCTATCAAAGTGCCTAGGAACAGCGAGGCGAAGAACAGGCCGCCGCGAAAGCCAAAGCTCAATGACAGCACCGAGGCCAGGGCCTTGAGCGCCACCAGCATCAAGAGGGTCTTCAGTCCCGGGTCGGAGGCCAGGTTCAGATGCAGCGCCCCATGGCCCGAGGACAGGATCTGGGGCGTGATCACCGCCAGGACGGCCAGGGCCAAGCCGCCGACCGCCGGGCGCCAGACGCGGTCAATGCCGCTGCCGGCCACGCCGCGCTCCACCATCGCCACCAGACGCATCAGACCTATGCCCGCTGCGGCGCAGATCAGGCCCAGGAGCGCATAGAGGCCGTAGTCGAACCAGGATTGCACGGCTGGTGTGCTGGTTTTCAACAGATAGGGGATGGCGCCCATGCGGCTCGCCACGAGCACCGCGGCCAGCGCCGCGGCGGCCACGGGGGCGAGGTTGGCGACGGTATAGGCCCCGAGGACGATTTCGAAGGCGTAGAAGGCTCCGGTCAGCGGCGCGCCGAAGGCCGCGGCGATGGCCGCCCCGGCCCCGGCCCCGACCAGGGTGCGCATGTCGGCCCGGCGCAGATTGAGTTTCTGGCCGACAAACGAGGCGATGGCCGCTCCGGCCTGGGCATAGGCCGCCTCCAGTCCAACCGAAGCGCCAAATCCGTTGGAGATCAGGGTCTGCAGGCAGATGAAGACGCTGTCCTTAAGCGACAGGCGCCCGCCGTGAAGGGCGTTGGCTTCGACCGGGTCGACCGCTGGCCGGGGCCGATACTTTAGCCAGGCCCAGGTCAGAATCCCCAGCGCCAGGCCGCCCAACGGGATCGCCAAGGTCCGCAAGGGCGCGATCGCGCTCTGGGCGCTCAGCCGCTGGTCCAGATCGATGTCGAAAAGCACGCTTTGCAAGCCGTGGGCGAGCTTGGCCTGCAACACCGCCGCGGCGCCGGCCGCCACGCCGATCACCACCGCCACGGCGATCAGCCACAACTCGCTGGACCGGATGCGTCGGCGCAGCCAGCCCAGCCAGCGCGTCGACGGTGGGGCGGTCAGGGTGATCGGCATGACGTGGGGGCTCGAAACAGCGGATCGGCGAACGCTGGCCTTCGCCCGCCGCAGCCTGGGGATATCCCCCACGCCTTGCCAGGCTTGGCGACCAGCGCAAGTTTTCCTCACGCACTGCCTAGGCGTTGTGGGAAGACTTCGTCAATGCGGCTGGAGGGCCGGTTTGACCGCGCCCGGGCGCCGTGAAGGCGCGGCTCCGGGCCCCGGCCGCGCCACGGCGTCGGCGGACGCGGCGCCGGACCAGTTGAGCGCAGGGTGAAAATGCGAGGGATAGCGTGTCGCCGCGATCCAACTCGACACCCGCAAACAGGTGGCATGTGTCGTGCCGTAAAGTGCGAGACAGGGTGAGTGCGCGCGACTAGTCTGCTCTCAAACAAGCGTTGGGAGACACGTCATGAACCGTCGCGAGCTACTGGCCGTGGCCGGCGTCCTGGGCCTGGCGCCCAGCCTGGCCCAGGCCCAAGTCTCCCCCGCGGGCGGTGACGCCACCGCCGCCCGAGACGCCTATCTCTATGCCCTGCCGCTGATCGAGATGGCCACCGCGCGGACCCGGATGCTCAAGGCGCCGGGCGCCGCGATCAACAGGCTCAACCACAATCGGGCTCTGGCCGACCACACCAGCCGCCAGGTGACGACGCCCAATAACGACACCCTCTATTCGATCGCCTTCCTCGACCTGACCCAGGGCCCGGCGACCCTGACCATCCCCCCGACCGGCGGCCGCTACTATTCGGTGGCGGTCATGGACATGTTCACCAACAACAGCGTCGTGCTGGGCGCGCGGACGGTGGGCGGGCAGGGCGGGGTCTTCACCCTGATCGGACCGGGCCAGGCGGCGAGCGGTCCCAATCCCACCCGCATCGCCACCGCCCATGCCTGGCTGCTGATCCGGGTGCTGGTCGCCGACGCGGCCGATCTGCCGGCCGTCCATACGCTGCAGGACGGCTTTGGGGTGAAGGGGCCGGCCGCGCCGCCGCCGCCGGTCTATGCCGGTCGCGACGCCGCCCCGGCCGAATACTTCGCCGCCGCCCGCCAACTGCTGGCCGCCGATCCGGCCCCGCCCACCGACCAGCGGATCCTGCGCCGCGCCGCCGCCTTCCTCGGCGCGGGACCGTTCGACGCCGCCGCCGCCGACGAGGGCGTCGATAACGCCCGGATGATCACCACCTTCGCCAAGGGCCTGCAGACCTTCACCGACGGCTGGGCCTATCCGCGCGCCAATCTGGGCGTCTATGGCCAGGACTATATCTACCGCGCCATCGTCGCCCTGCAGGGGCTGGGCGCCCTGCCGGTGGCCGAGGCCATGTACATGAAGGCGGCGGGCGATGACGGGGCGGGGCTGTTCACCGGCGATGGCCTGTATCGCCTGACCTTGCCGGCCCAGATGCCGCTCGACGGCTTCTGGTCGCTGTCGATGTACGAGGCCACGGCGGACGGCCAGTACTTCTTCACCGACAACCCGCTGAACCGCTATGCGATCGGCGACCGCACGGCGGGGCTCAAGCGCAACGGCGACGGCGCGCTGGACCTGTGGATCGGTCGCAGCGATCCGGGCGGCGAGCGCAGCGCCAACTGGCTGCCCGCCCCCAAGGCCGGGCCGTTCGCGCTGTATCTGCGGACCTATCTGCCGCGCACCGAGCTGATCAACGGTCCGTTCCGCTTCGCGCCGATCAGCAAGGTCTAGACCATGAGCGCCCTGACCGCCGCCGCCCGCGAGGCGTTTCTCTACACTCTGCCCCTGATCGAGATCGCCGCCGTCCGGGCGCGGGGCCTGACCGTCGGCTCGCCGATGAACGCCTTCGCCGCGATGCGCAACCTGGCCGACCATCGGGCCCGGGCGGTGACCACGCCCAATAATGACACCCTCTACGCAACCGCCCAGCTGGACCTGTCGGAAGGTCCGGTGACCCTGACCGTGCCGGCCAGCGGCGAGCGCTATGTGTCGCTGCAGCTGATGGACGCCTGGTCCAACAGTTTCGCGGTGCTAGGCACGCGCACCACGGGACCCGACGGCGGGACCTTCACCCTGGTCGGGCCGGGCGAGGCCGCGGCGGTCGGGCCGGGGGTGATCCGCGCGCCGACCCGTCATGTCTGGGCCCTGGCCCGCATCCTGGTGACGGGGCCGGAGGATCTGACCGCCGCCCGCCTGGTTCAGGCCGGCTTCACCGCTCAGGGACCGGCGGCGCCGCCCGTGGCCGAATTCGCGCGTCGCAGCGATCCCTGGCCGGCCTATTTCGCCAGCGCCGATCTGTTGATGAGCCAAAATCCGCCGCCGGCCAGCGACGTGGCCCTGCTGCGCCGCATCGCCCCCTTGGGGCTGGGGATGGGGACGTTCGATCCCCACCGCTTCTCGGCCGAGGACGGCGCGCACATCGCCGAGGGGCTGGAGGACGGCCGCCGCGCCGCCCGCTCGGGCGGCGGTCTGTCGGGCGAGGGCTTCATCGCGGGCTGGGCCTATCCGCGCGGCAAGCTGGGCGATTTTGGCCAGGACTACATGCTGCGCGCCGCCGTCGCCCTGGGCGGGCTGGCGGCCCTGCCCCTGGTCGAGGCCACCTATCTGCGCGCCGGCCATGACGGTCAGGGCCTGTTTGACGGAACCCGCAGCTGGCGGCTGCACATCCCGGCCGATCACCCCATTCCGGTCGAGTCGTTCTGGTCGCTGAGCCTGTACGAGGCCACGCCTGACAAGCAGTTCTTCTTCACCGACAATCCGATCAACCGCTACGCCATCGGCGACCGCACGCCGGGCCTGGCCTGGAACGCCGACGGCTCTCTGGACCTGTGGATCGGTCAGGCTCAGCCCGGCGCCGAAAGGGTGAGCAACTGGCTGCCGGCCCCGGCCGGGCCCTTCGCCCTGTTCATGCGCGCTTACCTCCCGCGACCACAGTTGCTAGATGGGAGCTACCGCCTGCCCCCCGTCGAGGAGATTTGAATCGTGAAAACCCGCGCCGCCGTAGCCTTCGCCGCCAAGCAACCGCTGGAGATCGTCGAGGTCGATCTGGAAGGCCCCAAGGCCGGCGAGGTTCTGATCGAGATCAAGGCCACCGGCGTCTGCCACACCGACGCCTATACGCTGGACGGCCTGGACTCCGAGGGCCTGTTCCCCTCGATCCTGGGCCATGAGGGCGCGGGCGTGGTGGTCGAGGTCGGGGCCGGCGTCACCAGCCTGGCGGTCGGCGACCACGTGATCCCGCTGTACACGCCCGAATGTCGCCAGTGCAAAAGCTGCCTCAGCGGCAAGACCAACCTCTGCACGGCCATCCGCGCCACCCAGGGCAAGGGCCTGATGCCCGATGGCACCAGCCGCTTCTCCTACAAGGGCCAGACGATCCATCACTATATGGGCTGCTCGACCTTCTCGAACTACACCGTCCTGCCCGAGATCGCGGTGGCCAAGATCCGCAAGGACGCGCCGTTCAAGTCGGCCTGCTACTGCGGCTGCGGCGTGACCACGGGCGTCGGGGCGGCGATCAACACCGCCAAGGTCAAGCCCGGCGACAATGTCATCGTCTTTGGCCTGGGCGGCATCGGCCTGAACGTGCTGCAAGGCGCGCGCCTGGCCGGCGCCAACATGATCATCGGCGTCGATCTCAATCCCGACCGCGAGGCCTGGGGCCGCCAGTTCGGCATGACCCACTTCGTCAATCCGAAAACCGTCGACGGCGACATCGTCGCCCATCTGGTGGCCCTGACCGACGGCGGCGCCGACTTCACCTTCGACGCCACCGGCAACACCACGGTGATGCGCCAGGCGCTGGAAGCCTGCCATCGCGGCTGGGGCGAAAGCATCATCATCGGCGTGGCCGAGGCGGGCAAGGAGATCTCGACCCGTCCGTTCCAGCTGGTCACCGGCAGGGTCTGGCGCGGCACCGCCTTCGGCGGCGCGCGCGGCCGCACCGACACGCCCAAGATCGTCGACTGGTACATGGACGGCAAGATCCAGATCGACCCGATGATCACCCACGTCCTGCCGCTGGAAGACATCAACAAGGCGTTTGAGCTTATGCACGCGGGTGAGAGCATCCGGACCGTGGTGATGTTCTAGGGCGCGCGAGACTCGCCCCCACCTGACCGCTTCGCGGTCGTCCGCCCCCGGAGGGGGCGGATGAAGTCCGCCGACCTCATCTTCCCCCTCCGGGGGAGGAGCGCGCAGCGCGGAGGGGGCAAGTCCGCAGGAGTCATCATGACCATCGAAACCCTCGCCACCCACCGCGTCCACGGCGGAACCCTGCGCTACGGCCGGCACGACAGCGCCAGCACCGGCACGCCGATGAAGTTCACGGTCTGGACGCCGCCTCAAGCAAAGGATGGCGGCGAGGGGCCGTTCCCCTATCTCGTCTGGCTGTCTGGCCTGACCTGCACCGAGGACAATTTCACGGTGAAGTCGGGCGTCTATGCCTATGCCGCCCAGCACGGGATCGCCATCGTCGCGCCCGACACCAGTCCGCGCGGTGAAGGCGTGGCCGACGATCCGGCCTATGATCTGGGGCAGGGGGCGGGCTTCTATGTCGACGCCACCCAGGCGCCCTGGGCCCCGCACTTCCAGATGTACTCGTACGTGACCAAAGACCTGCTGGCGGCCGTCGACGGCGCCTTCCCGCTGGACCCGGCCCGGCGCGGGATCTTCGGCCACTCGATGGGCGGCCACGGGGCCCTGACGATCGCCCTGCGCAATCCGGATCTGTTCAAGTCGGTCAGCGCCTTCTCGCCGATTGTCTCGCCGCTGAACTGCCCGTGGGGCGACAAGGCGATGAGCGCCTATCTGGGCGAGGATCGCGCGACCTGGCGGGCCCATGACGCCTGCGCCCTGATCGAGGATGGGGCGGGGCAGAGCTTCGACGACATCCTGATCGACCAGGGTCTGGCCGACAACTTCCTGGAAGCCCAGCTGAAGCCGCAGCTGATCGAAGCCGCCGCCAACACGGCCCGCCGCAAGGTCACGGTGCGGCGGCAGGCGGGTTACGATCACAGCTACTTCTTCATCACGACGTTTATCGGCGAGCATGTGGGGTGGCACGCGCAAAGATTGTAATTTTGGCGGGCGCCCGTTGTCGACGGCGAGGCTTGTGTTAGTCTAACAGCATGGTTCGCGAGCCCTCGATCTTCGACGAAGTGGACGCCGCCGCCGAGGAGGCCGTGGACGCCGAAGGCTTGGCGGACATCGCCGCGGGCAGGGTCGTTCCCCATGCCGAGGTCTCGGCCTGGCTTGAGACCTGGGGAACGCCAGACGAGAAACCCATGCCTGCGTCGTGGCTGAAGTCGTCTGGTCGCGCCGGGCGCTTTCCGACCACAAAGGTTGTCATCCCGGACAAGCGCGCAGCGCGCAGATCCGGGACCGACGCCTGAACTCCGCGCTTCCGGCGGTCCCGGATCTGCCCCCGGCTTTCGCCGGGGTTGTCCGGGATGACAGATTTTTTCGCTGTGAATCCACAAACTGGTGATCATCTCGCCCTACATCAGTCGCTATCAAGTCATGGGCGATAGAGTGACCATCATCCGCATTCGGCACGCGGCCCAGTTGTGAACTTTCGGTAATTCATCCACGGTTCAGGCGGAGACCGCTCATCTGGCTCCACGGTCAAGTTTCGACCGGTGGGGACCTATCACCATGAAATTCGCACCACTCGCCGCCGTCATCGCGCTGGCTTTCACCACCAGCGCCTGTGTGATCATCGACGCCGACGATCATCCCGACACCTCGGTCAACATCAGCAAGTCAGACCTGGAGCCGATCCAGGGGGCGACCATCGACAAGGACGCCCTGGTGATCCGGGTGTCGTCCAACGGCTGCACCAACGCCGCCGACTTCGCGGTCGACAGCAGCCATCGCGACGGCGCGGCCACCTTCACCTTCACCCGCAAGCGCCCGGACCTGTGCCGCGCCCTGATGGCCGAAGGCGTCGACCTGCGCTTCCCGCTGGACGCTTACGGCGTCGAACGCGGCGCCAAGGTGCGGGTGCGCAACCCGCTGGTGCGGCCTTAGGGCTTTGGGAGGGGCGAGGGCGAGTTGACTCCCCGCCGCCCCTCCGTCATAAACCGCGCCTTCCCGCCGCCGGCTCGCCGTGCGGCGTGGAATCATATGACGGACTGATGCGACGCCGCCGTTGAGATCGCGCCTCTACTAATTGAGGCGCCGGCCCGGATCGAACTGAAGAGCTACACATGTCCAAGCGCCATAGCGCCAAGTACAAGATCGATCGCCGTATGGGCGAAAACCTCTGGGGTCGGCCCAAGTCGCCGGTCAACCAGCGGTCCTACGGCCCCGGCCAGCACGGCCAGCGCCGCAAGCAGAAGGTTTCGGACTTCGGCCTGCAGCTGCGCGCCAAGCAAAAGCTGAAGGGCTACTACGGCAACCTGACCGAGAAGCAATTCTCGCGCACCTACGAAGAAGCCGCCCGTCGCAAGGGCAACACCGCCGAGAACCTGATCTCGCTGCTCGAGTCGCGTCTGGACGCCATCGTCTATCGCGCCAAGTTCGTGCCGACCGTGTTCGCCGCCCGCCAGTTCGTCAACCACGGCCACGTGACCGTGAACGGCAAGCGCGTAAACATCGCCTCGTACCGCTGCAAGGCCGGCGACGTCATCGCCGTCCGTGAGCGTTCGCGCAACATGGCCCTGGTGCTCGAAGCCCAGCAGTCCGGCGAGCGCGACGTGCCCGACTACATCGAGCT
>JAHINZ010000029.1 GCA_018895795.1 Alphaproteobacteria bacterium | reverse complement strand
TTCGAGGGGGCCTTCCGCGCTACCAGCCAACTCGACCTTCGCGCCGCGGCCCTCCTGAACGATCCGCAGATCACCCGCAGCAATTTCGACGTCAATGCCCGCCGCGATGCGGGCCTGCCCGGGGTTTCCCGCGGCTCGGCCAGCCTTGGCGGTGACTATCACCGCCAACTGCCGGGAGACAGAACCCTGCGGCTGCAGGCCCAAGCCGCCTATGTCGGATCGTCGAACCTGACCTTCGACGCCGACAAGATCCACGAGATGGGCGAGTATATTAGCCTGCGTGGCGCGGTGAGCCTCGAGGCCGAGACCTGGACGCTGAGCGCGACGATCGACAATCTCCTGAGTAGCCACGCCAACAGTTTCTCGTTCGGAAACCCGTTCCTCATCAGTCGAGATCCGGTGATCACCCCTCCCCGACCCAGGACCTTGACGCTCCGGTTGGCCGCGCAGTTCTAGCCCCCGCCGATCCCGCCGGGGCGCCAGCCTCGAACGGCTTGACCCTTCCCACCGCCAAGCGCCATGACCGAGCGACCTGCCCGCGCGCAAGGTGGAACGCGGGCGCGCCCCATGTCCCAGCCTCGCCTCGCTGCGGCCCTCGCCTTGACCCTGGCTAGCGGCCTGGCCCGGTTGCGCTGAAAAGGCCAGTACGTCAGCAAGACCCGCAATCGATGCTCGATTGCCTCGCGTGACAAGGACGGCGATTTCTCCGTGTCACCACGGCGGATCGCCGACTAAACTTGCCTACGGCCCGCGCCCGCGGCTGTCGGGCGCTTCAAGAGTGTAAGTCGTCTCGCGCGAGAAAGGCGCGCCGAGTAGCGCGATCAAAGCGCCGGCGCCATGAGACCGTCGGCTCGGCCGCTGACGAACTGATCGACATAGGGGTTGCCCGACGATTCCAGGTCGGCAGGCTGACCGCGCCAGACGATGGCGCCGTCATGCAGCATGGCGATCTCATCGCCGATGGTGGCCGCCGAGACAAGATCGTGGGTGATCGAGACGGCGGTGCATCCAAGGCGCTTCACCTGATCGACGATGAGGGCGTTGATAGCCCCGGCGCTGATAGGATCCAGCCCCGTGGTCGGCTCGTCGAAGAACAGGATGTCGGGCTCGGCGACTACTGCGCGCGCCAGCCCCACCCGCTTTTGCATGCCACCCGACAGCTGGGACGGATAGTGGTCGGCGATGTCGGGTCGCAGTCGGACCTGCTCGAGCGCCAGCAACGCCTTGGCCCGGGCCTTGGCGCGGGGGACGCCGTCAGCGTTGAGCAGGCGAAAAGCGACGTTTTCCCAAACGGTCAGGCTGTCGAACAGGGCCGCGCCCTGGAAGAGGACACCGACCTTGGAGAAGAAGGCCCGCCGCGCGCGACCGGTGAGACCGGCGGGGTTCTGGCCATCGAGGCTCACCCATCCGCCATCGGCGGTAAGCAGGCCCAGCGCCAATTTTAAGGTTACCGACTTTCCCTGGCCCGAGCCCCCGATGATCACCAGGGAGCGCCCCGCAGCGACATCGAGGTCCATGTCCCGCAACACGGTGGTGTCGCCAAAGCGTTTTGTGGCGTTGCGCCACTGCAGTTTAGGTGTGGCGCGGCTCATCGGTGGGCAAACAGGCTGGTGAGTAGATAGTCGACGGCGAAGATCAGGATCGCCGACGAGACGACGGCGTGGGTTGTCGCGCGGCCGACCCCGCGCGCGCCGCCCGAGGCGGTGAAGCCGTGGTAGCATCCCATCAGGGCGATGATGACACCGAAAGCCGCCGCCTTGATCACGCCAGAGCCGATGTCCCACGCGACCACGAAGCCAAGGGTGTTGCGCAGATAGACCGTAGGACTGAACCCGAGCACCTGGACCGCGACGAGCCAGCCGCCGGCAATGCCGATGATGTCGGCAACCACCGTCAGTAGGGGGACGGCGATGATGGCGGCGATCAGGCGTGGCGCGACGAGGTAGCGAAAAGGGTCGGTCGAGAGAGTCTCCAGGGCGTCGATCTGCTCGGTCGCGCGCATGGCGCCGATCTCGGCCGCCATCGCCGCCGAGGCCCGTCCGGCCAGCATCAAGGCGGCTAGCACCGGCCCGAGTTCGCGCAAAATGCCCAAGGCAACGATCTGCGGCATGACCTGTTCGGCATTGAACCGTCCGCCGCCGGAGAAGATGTTCAGGGCGAGGGCCGCGCCGGTGAACACGGCCGTGAGCCCGACGACGGGCAGGGAATAGAAGCCAATGGCCAACAACTGGCTCATCGTCTGGCGGACGAACCGAGGCCCGCTGAGGGCCGCGCCAAGGGCGCGACCAGCGAACACGGCAATGGCCCCGGCGACCCGCGCGGCCCCGACAATAGGGCTGCCGAGATAGGCGACAGTATTCATCGCGCGGGCGATTGCGACGGCGGGGCTCATCCTAGAACCTCCCCGTGGGCGACGGCGCGGCGACCGCAGCCGGCTGCGGTCGCATGACCTGGCCGATCAGGCCCAACAGGTCGACCGCGCCTTGGGTGTTTTCGAACTCGCCGTTGGCCGCAAGCATCTCTGCGGCGCTGCCCGGTTCGATAGCGACGTGGGCCCCGCCCAGCAGGCCGTCACTAGTGATCTTGGCGGTGGAGTCGGCCGGGACCTTGACCTTGGGATCGAGGGTCAACTTGGCGACCGCCTGATAGCTGGAGGGGTCCAGGCTAATCTGCGCCACCGTGCCGACCTTCACCCCGGCGATGCTGACGTTGGCGCCAGGCGCCAAGGCGCCCGCCTGGCCAAACTTGGCCGTCAACACATAGCCGCCCGAGACGTGGCGCATGCCGCCGACATCGAGCGCATAGGCCAGGAACGTCCCTGCGACCGCCAGGACGGCAAAGCCGAGCATCGTCTCGACCCCCTGCGCGCCGGCGCCTCGCGCGCCGCTCATCGCCTATCTCCCCGAACGGCGTCACGTTGTAGCTGGGCGGTCAGAACGCCCACGTCACCGCCGGCGTTGTCGATGGTGGAGACGAAGTCTTGCTGCTGGGTGATGGCCAGCCAGACGCCCTTGACCTGCACGTCGATGACCCGCCAGCCGTCCGCAGCGGCGATCACGCGCCAGCCCACCTGCAGGGGCGCGCTGATTTTGCCACCGATGATCGTTGTATTGACGACCACGTCGCCGGGTTTGCGCACCAACGAACCGACCACCTTCAAGGTCTCGCCATGGTAGTCGCCCAGCCGACTTTGATATACGCCCTCGGCATAGTCCCGGAAGGCGACCGCGAAGGCCTGTCGCTGGCCGGGCAAAATGGCGCGCGAATATTTGCCCAGAACGAAACCGGTCACGCGCGGCACGTCGACTACCTCGTCGATCGCCTGGCGGAAGGCACGGCGCTTATCGGACTCGGACAGGCGCTTGTCGGCCAACACCGTGAGGATGCGTTGGGCCTGCGCCTGCACAAACCTTTCGGCTTGGGGATTGCGGCCTTGGCTTGCTTGCGCCAGCGCTCGCGAGACGAGCGTCGCGGATAGCAGCGGGACGGTCGCAAGGGCGCGACAGATGCTGCGGCGGCTGAATGACGTCATGAGAATGTCCGTGGTCTAACGCTGTGAGGGTCGCTTTGTGGGCTCTCAGTTTGGAGACGCCGGATCATCGAAGTCCGGCAGCTCCTCGCGATCGCCACTCGCCTCGCGAACTAGGCCCGCAGTATATTGGCCGTACGCCGATCTCATGGTGGCGTAAGGGTCGGTGGCGTCGTCGAGCGCAACCAGGGCCGCATCGGCCTTGACCCGGTAATCCAGTCCTGAGGCGACGAGGCGGCTGATCCCGAACGTCGTTCCCAAGCCGCCCAAGGCGAGACCCACCGGATCTGTCATGGTGTCCACGACGCGGCCGATGGCGTCGCGCACATTGTGTGGGCCCAAGACAGGGATGATCAGATACGGGCCCGGCCCGATCCCATATCGTCCGAGGGTCTGGCCGAAATCGGCTTGGCCGGCTTCGAGGCCGAGCGGCGTCGCGACATCGATCAAGCCGAAAAGGCCGGCCGTCGAATTGACCACGAACCGGCCCGCCGAACGACCGGCAAGGCCCGGGCGGCCCTGCACGAGGCCGTTGAGCACCGTGCGGGGTTCACGGAAGTTGCTGACCAAACTGCTTAAACCGCGCTGCACAGGTGTCGGCGCCGCTCGCCTGTAGCCATGGGTGATCGGCGCGAAGACGGCTCGATCTAAGCTGGCATTGAGGGCGTAGGTCTGGCGATTGAGCCGTTCCCAAGGATCGGACGTCGCCGGCGGTCCGGCAATCAGGGCTTCGGGGGTCTGGGGCTCGACAGCGGGTGTCTGGGCCTTCACAAGGCCTGATGACAGCAACAGGACAGCGGTCGCCAAGGTGGGGACCGCAAAAAGCGGACTCCGTCCACGTCGTCGTGTTGGTGTGCTCAAGCGCATACTTACTCCTCGAAGGGCGATACGGCGGGCGAAGGCTCGGAACCTTTTTGGGAGGGCGTGCTCGGGTCGGTCAGAAGACGCTGTAGCGTGTGCGCGCCCTCATCGATTTTTCGACCCAGGGCTCGGCCGTAACTAACGGACGGCCCATTTTTGTCGCATAAGCGGACAAACCATGAATACATGCCGCAAGCAGGTTGGCCTTGGACGCCGATCTGAGCGGCCTGAAGTCGTCTTGGCGATCATCGTCCCTGCCATCCCCTGCACCCGCGGCGGCCCAGACGTAATTGCCGGTGAGATTGACGTGCTCCCAATTAAAGCGAACGTCCGCCAGAGGGACGCGTCCGCATCTTCACCCGCGAATATTCGATAATTCGCGTCTAGTTCGAACTAACCGCCCGTTAGAAACCAAGGGTTCGCGCCGAAAATCAGTTGCGCTTATTTCGCTCTGCGACAAATATAATGGCTTAGACGATGAGTAGAGGGAAGAGCCCGCCTCTTCTCGGCTCAAAACCACTCCCGGCTGCCCATGTACCTTATACGCATGTACAGCTTGCCGCCGGCGGGATCTGATCCATATGCGCGTCGGAACGCCGGCGGAACGAAGTCTTTCGTGTAGGAGCCGCCGCCAAATAGGAAGAGACCATTTCTCGTAAAGAGGGCCCTCTCATAGCCAAGCGTACAGTTCGAGAATAGGGTGGTGGTCCAATTGAACACCTCGAACTTCCGATCGACGATGTTGTTTACCGACACCGATCCAAGGGTGAACCGCCACAACGCCAGAATTGACACCAGGATGGTGACGAGGAGCGCCGATCCGCCGATGTAACCCAGACCTGCGGTCCGATCGAGATAGTCGGACATTGTCGTTCCGGCCGTCGTCGTGGCGAGAATGACGGTCCAATATAGAAATGGGCGGTACATCCTCGCGGAGACCTGCGCGCTGACCGCGATCACGAATATACCGAAGAAGACGACGGTGCTCAGGGCGTAGCCGAGGTGCAGCGTCATCGACAGGACATCGCCGCCGGTCTCACCCAGGGTCGTCGCGACGATCTTGATGACCCAAAAGGAAGGGTCACCTGCGCCACCTTGGCTCCGACGGAGCGGCGGCGAAACGAGCCGCTCCGTCGTTGTAGGATCAGTCGGGGTGCGGGCCTTCCGCCTTGTTCTCCAGTACATGGCCAGTCTTGGCGTCGACGCCGACCTCGTGGGTTTTGCCGCCGCTCTTGATATCGAAGGAATAGCGAAGGCCGCTGCCGCCGCCTTCGTTCTCAAGCTCCTGGTCGGTGATCTGGCCAGGATGGGCCTTCAGCGCGATAACCCGCGCCTGGGCGATGGTGATGTTGGCCTGCGACGCCAACTTTGCGCCGACGTAGGTCGGGGCAGTAGCTGCCGCCGACGGGACGGCGGCTTGAGCGAAGGCCAGGCCGCCGAGGGCAAGGGACAGGCCGGCGGTGAGTGCGAGAACGCGGTTCATGAGAGGAACTCCAGTCAGAGGCGATCCTGCCTCGACCGACACCCTGCCCCTTCCCACGTGCGGCAGAGATGAGCCGAATATTCGGAATTGCGAACTTGTGCGTTGTTCTCACGTGGGCGCTCTTGTTCCTCCCGTGAGCGGATCGGCGACGCGGGTGAAGGGAGGCTGCAGTGAAGATTCTTCTTCTTGAGGACGACGCGCAGACCTCCGCCTTCATAGAGAAAGGGCTGCGGTCGGCCGGACATGTTGTGGATTCCTGCGCCACGGGGCGCGATGCGATCTTTCACGCCGCCGACGGCGCCTATGACGTGCTCATCATCGACCGCATGGTCCCCGGCGTTGATGGCCTGGCGGCGCTCAAGGCCTTGCGGATTACGGGCGTCACCACCCCGACCATCTTCCTGACCGCCATGGACGGCGTCGAGGATCGGGTCGAAGGGCTGGAGGCCGGCGCTGACGACTACCTCGTCAAACCCTTCGCCATGACCGAGTTGATCGCGCGAATAGACGCCCTCGCCCGTCGGCCTCACCTCGCCCAGGCTCTGACCAAGATCCGTGTTGGCGAGCTGGAGATCGACCTTCTGAAACGCAGCGCCACGCGGGCGGGAAAGGCTATCGATCTGCAAGCGCAGGAGTTCAAGCTGCTGGAGTACCTGATGCGTCACGCTGGCCAGATCGTCACCCGCACCATGCTGCTGGAGAACGTCTGGTCTTTCCACTTCGACCCGCAGACCAACATCATCGAAGGCCATGTGAGCCGGCTGCGCGCGAAAATTGATCGCGGGTTTGGCGTGGAGATGATCAAGACCGTCCGCGGCGCCGGCTACATGATCGATGCACCGGCTTAGGGTCTTCAACAGCGGAGCGTTCCGGCTAGCGCTGCTGTTCGTAGTTATTTTTGCGGTGGGCGCGATCGCCTTGGTCGCTGCCGTCAATGTCGCGGTGACGCGATACGCAAGTCAAACGACCGCGACCGCGCTGGTCGACGAGAGCACGCTCCTCCGGGGCGAGGCGCAGGCTCGGGGCCGCGACGCGCTCGGTCAGTTGATTCTCCGGCGCGAGCGGATCGTGCACGCCCACCAGTTCCTCTATCTCCTGCTCGATCCGCAGGGACATCCTGTCGCTGGCGACCTGCCGGCCACCTCAGCCAAGGTCGGATGGGGCGAGGCCAGCGTCGCCGAGCCGGCCGAGCCCAATGAACCCTCTGATGGACAGAACACGGTCCGCACCTACGGCGTTCGCCTCGCCGACGGGTCGCGCCTGATCGTAGGTCGCAACACGTCAGACCTGGATGAGTTGTCGGACTGGCTAGGGCTTGTGACCATCTGGAGCGGCCTGGGCATCACGGTCCTGGCGGTTGGCGGCGGGCTCCTGATCGCTTCGGTCTTTCTTCGTCGCCTCGACCGGGTGAACCGGTCCCTTCAGGAGATCATGGACGGCAGGCTGGAGGAGCGTGTCCCGGCCATTGGAATGGGCGACGAATTTGACCGGCTCACGGGAAACCTCAACCTCATGCTTGAACGCAACCAGGCCCTTATGGACGGGCTGCGGCAGGTTTCCACCGACATCGCCCATGACCTGCGGACGCCGCTGAGCCGGCTGCGGCAACATCTCGATTCAATGCGCGACCTGACCCGACCAGAGGACTTGCAAGGTGCGATCGACGACGCACTTGCACAGGTCGACGATGTGCTGAGCACATTCCATGCCCTCCTACGGATTGGTCAGATCGAGGGCGGAGCGGGCCGGGCGAGGTTCGAGCCTGTCGATCTTTCCGCTGTCATGGACCGGGTTCTGCTCGCTTATGAGACCGCCGCTGAGGACGCGGGAAAGATATTGAGCGCGCAGATTGCTCCGGACATCGTGGTCAATGGTGACCCTCAACTGCTGACGCAGCTATTCGCCAATCTCCTGGAGAACGCCCTTCGGCACGCCGGTGACAGGGCTCACATCACCATGAGCCTGGCCCAGGTTGACGGCGCTGTCAGCGCGGTCGTGGCGGACGACGGGCCCGGTGTTCCCGCTTACGAGCGGCAGCGGGTACTACGGCGTTTCTATCGGCTGGACGCCAGCCGCAGCACTCCAGGCTCTGGCCTTGGACTCGCATTGATCGCGGCTATCGCTGAGCTTCATGATGCTGAGTTGAGCCTGTCGGACAACAGCCCCGGCCTGGCCGTGGGGGTCCGCTTCGTGGGCCCGTTAGCCGATCATGGTCGCGGGCATGTCCAGCGCGCGGCATTTTTCTAAGTGGGGCGAGGATCAGATTTCGTGCGCAGGATGAACAAGATCAAACCAAGAAGCGCGAGCCCGGCAAATAGTCCACCGCTCAAAAACGTCGCCCGATACCCGTAAGCTGACCAAAGGGCCCCGGCCAATGTGCTCGCCGCGAGCATTGTCACGCCGCTCGCGAGGTTGAAGAGACCGAACGCGGTTCCCCTGAGATGCGCCGGCGCCGTGTCGACGACGAGCGCCGCCAGCAGGCCTTGGGTGAGGCCCATGTGCAGCCCCCAAAGAGCCACCCCAATGAGAACGCTGGCGACACCGTCACCAAGCGCCAAGAACAGATCCGCGAGGACCAGGCAAGCCAGGCCGGCGACCAGGACCAGTCGCCGGTCGATCCGATCCGACAGGCTTCCCGCCGGCGCGGCCGCGAGCGAGTAGACCACATTCATCACCACCATGACGACGGGGATGAGCGCGATAGGTAAACCGGCGTCTTGAGCGCGCAGGACCAGGAAGGCCTCACTGAAGCGAGCCATGGTGAAAACGACGCCCAGGGCGACGACACCCCAGAAAGCCGGCCCAATTCCCCTCACCTCGGCCCATCGAATGGGTGGCCGCGCCGCGCCATGGGCGTCTGAGTGGGATCTCG
Source organism: Alphaproteobacteria bacterium (assembly GCA_018895795.1). Taxonomy (GTDB): domain Bacteria; phylum Pseudomonadota; class Alphaproteobacteria; order Caulobacterales; family Caulobacteraceae; genus Caulobacter. The sequence continues at coordinate 10,634 of JAHINZ010000029.1, read as the reverse complement.
GCTCCTGAACGCCAAACACCAGCAGCAGGACCGCCACGATGGCCGGGACGACGGCCCACGCAAAGACCGCGCGGATATTTCCGGCGAACACCAGCATCAGCGCGATCGCCACCAGCGGGCCCGTGAAAGCGCCGATGGTGTCGAGGGATTGGCGGACGCCAAAGGCGGCCCCGCGAATAGAAGGGGGCGACAGATCGGCGACCAGCGCGTCTCGCGGCGCGCCGCGCACGCCCTTGCCGATCCGGTCGGCGAAACGGGCGCCGAACACCTCGAACGGGGTCACCGCCAAGGGAAATATAGGCTTGCTCAGAGCTCCGAGACCGTAGCCCAGGACGGCCAGCAGTTTCCGCTTGCCAAGCCGGTCGCTCAGCCACCCGGAGAAGATTTTGGTGATCGAAGCCGTGGCCTCGGCGACGCCTTCAATGACCCCGACCAGCGCGACGCTGGCGCCCAAGGTTCCGACCAGGAACACCGGCAGCAGGCTGTGGATCATCTCCGAAGAGATATCCATGAACATCGACACCAGGCCGAGCGCCCAGACCGCTCTTGGAACAGCCGCGATGCCGGAGTGCCAGGATGCCTTGGTCTTGTCAGTTTCCATCGGCGCCTCGAACGGGTGGGAGGTCAGGACGGCCACGGTCGCAAGAGGCGTCATTCTTGGAAAGCATGGGTCCCTGAGTGGGGGCCAGCAGCATGGTCACTCTCAAGCCGGGCCGTGCGTCTTCAAGAAGCAGCCGTCCGCCGTGCAGGCGGGCCACGCCCGCGCTGATCGCCATTCCCAGACCAGTACCCGGAGCCGCGCGAGCAGGATCCAGCCGGGAGAACGGGCGGACCGCCACCTCGAACATCTCTGGCGGGATACCGGGTCCGTCATCCTCGACGCTGAGCCTGATCCCCTCCGGCTCCTCGACAAGGCGCACCCGCACCGCGGCCGCCGCGCGGGAATGTTTCAGGACGTTCTCCAGCAGATTGGCGAGCGCCTGGGTCAGGAGGTCGGCGTCGCCCTCGACGACCGAGGATCCAGCGACCTGGACGCGTAGAGTCCGTCCCGACGCCTCCAACTCCGCCCGGTAGGCGTCCGCGACCCGATCGGTCAGATCCGTCAGGTCGACGGTCGCGAAACGCGCCCGCGCCGCTCCAGCGTCGATCTCCGCCAGGCGAAGCATCGCGTCGAACATCCGCAGGGCCTTGTCGATGCCGTCGTTGGCCGACTGAAGGGCGGCGTTTCGGAGTTCCGGCGTCGCGGCCGTCGCGGCCGCGTCGAGCCGCTGGCGGACATGCGACAAGGGGGTTCGAAGATCATGGGCGACCTCGGCGGAAACTCGGCGCACGGCGGCCATCAAGACACCAATACGATCCAGCATCTGATTGACGCCTGCAGCCAGCTGGCCAATGTCGTCGCCTTCCGGTCTCGCGTCGGATGCACGGGCCGCGAGGTCGCCGTCGGCGACGGCGCGCACAGTGCGAACCAGGGCGTTCATTCGTTCGAGCGCCCGGTGTGTCAGGTAAAGGCCGGCCGCCAACCCCAGGGCCAAGGCCAAACCTCCCCATAGCAACAGGGTCCGAAAGAGCGTGTCCCGAAGCGCTTCGGCTCTTCCAAGGTCCTCTCCGACGGTGAGCCGCGCACCATCCGGCAGGCGCTGGGTCAGGATAAGGAGGCGGTCCTTGCCTTCCAGGCCGGGCGCGGTTCCATCGAAGTCGAGGCTCCTCCACCCTTCCTTGGGGCCCAGGTCGGTCAAGTCGCCCGCGACATGGCGGCCCGTGGAATCGACCAAACGGTATTCCAGCGCGCCAGGTCGTTCCGCGCGCGCCATCACCGCGTCGCCGGCCGCCTTTAGACCCTCGGCCTGGACCTCAAGCGTGACCGCGTGGACCTCTAGGGCAATGCGATCATGGGCTTCGCGCTCGGCCGCGCCGCGGGTCGCGACCCAGCCGCCGGTTCCCGCGCCAATGATCGCAGCCGCCAGTAGCGCGGCGTGGATGAGCGAAATCCGAAAGCTGGTCGAGCGCCAGAGCGGGCTAAGGCGTGCGAGCGGCATAGCCTTCTCCTCGCACGGTGTGGATCAGCATTGGACTCCCCGCGCGATCAATCTTGGCGCGAAGGCGGCTGACGTGACTTTCCACCAGGCTGGTGCCCGGATCGAAGCGAATTTTCCAAACGCCTTCCAGCAGCATGGTGCGGGTGACCACATTGGGCGTCTGCAGCATCAAGGCTTCGAGCAGCTGGAACTCACGATGCTGCAGGTCGACCAGTTCGCCGCCCCGTCGGACCTGGCGCGTTAGACGATCGAGCGTCAAATCGGCGATGGCCAGCCGGGTGGGCGAAGCCGATGCGCCTCTGCGGCCGAGGGCATCGACGCGGGCGATCAGTTCTGACATCGAGAACGGCTTGACCAGATAATCGTCGGCGCCGCCCTCCAGGCCGGCGACTCGATCCTCGACCGAGCCGAGCGCCGTCAGGATCAGGATGGGCTTTTCACGCCCGGCCTCGCGCAGGGCCCTGGAGATCGATAGGCCGTCCAGGCTGGGAAGCATCCGGTCGATGATCATTACGTCGAAGCCGCCGGCCATCGCCGTGGCCAGTCCGGCCCGGCCATCTGTCACGGTCTCGACCGCATGACCACGCAGGCTAAGGCCCTCGACGACGAAGGCCGCGGTCTCAGCATCATCCTCGATCAGCAGCAGGCGCATCGCGTGATCTCTCGTGGGCGGGTCCCCGCGGATAACGATAGGCGAGAACGAGCGCTGGGAGCAGCAGCAGGCTCATCAGGGTCGAGGTGATCAATCCGCCGAGGATGACCGCGGCCATCGGACCCTGCACCTCGCGTCCGGATTGGCCGGCCTCGAGCGCGAGCGGCGCCAGGCCCAGCCCCGTTACTAGGGCGGTCATCAGGATCGGCGTCACCCGTTCCTGGGTCGCGCGCAGCACCGTCGCCAGTCCCCAGGGCTGGCCCTCATCGCTCACCAGGTGATCGACGTGGGAGATCAGGAGAATGGCGTTGCGGGCGGCGATTCCGAACAGCGTGACGAAACCGACGAGGGCGCCCAGCGACAGCACCCCGCCGGTTAAGGCCACCGCGGCGACGCCGCCGGCCAGCGCAAACGGGGTTCCCGCCAGGATCAATCCCGCGGGACGGCCGCCTCCGAAAGCTAACACCAGGAGGGCGACGATGCCGATCGAGGCGGCCGCGACATTGACAAGAATCTGGCGAGCCGCAGCGACCTGACCCTGGGCTACGCCGGTATATTCAAGGAACACACCCGGCGGCAGTGAAACGGTGCTTGCGATCTTGGCGCGGGCGTCGCGCACGAAACCGGAGACGTCCGCCCCCGTGGGATTGGCGGTGACCACCTGCCGACGTTGACCGCCGTCGTGATTGATGACGGTGCGCCCCTCGCCCAGGCGAATGGTGGCGATGTCCGACAGCGGGGTCGTCGCACCATCCGCCGTGCGCACGAGCAGGGCTCCGACGCCTTCTGGATCACGCTGCATCTCAGGTGGCAAGGAGATGGCCACGTCGGTTATGCGATCGGCGCCGGTGACCTGCGCCACGGTGCGGCCCTGGAAGGCCGTTTCGATGGCGTCATAGGCGTCGGTAGGGGCGACGCCGCGAAGCGCCATGCGGTCTGAGTCCAGGGCGATCTTCAGGGTCGGAGCGCCGGGCTGGGCCTTCACCTGCACGTCGGCCGCGCCGGGGACCGACTGCAGGGCGCGAGCCACATCGGCCGCGACACGGTCGAGAACGTCGAGGTCAGGCCCGTAGACATTGACGGCAACCTTCGCCGTCTCCCCCGACAGTGATTCGCTGATGCGGTCTCCGAGGAAGGTCAGGGCCTCGCTCTGGACGCCGGGATATTGCGCGAGAACCTCTCGGATGCGCGCCAGAACCCGGTCCTCGCCGGCCCCGCCCACGGGGCGCAACTCGACATGGAACTCGCTGCGATGCGGGGGGAATGTGTCCTCTCCCGCCTCGGCGCGCCCGATCTGCTGCTCGACCGTCGCGACCTCGGGTATCGCCACCAGATCCTTGGTGATGCGAACGCCAAGATCGCGCATCCACCCCATCGAGGCGCCGGCGGGCCCGTTGACCTGCAGCACGTAGTGGCGCTCGCGAAACGCCGGCAGCAGTTCCGAGCCAAAGACGAAGAAAGCCCCTAGCGCCAACACACCGACCAGCGCGGCGCCCGCCACGACTACGCCGGGCCGCGCGCATATCGGCTCCAAGACCCGGATGTGAAGGCTCTTCAGCTTTCGAAGATAGCCCGGCTCGTCGTGTAGCCGGACCCGACGCAGGAGCAGCAGCGACAGCGCGGGCGTCACGGTGATGGCCACCGCGAGGGAGGCCAGTGTCGCCAGCAGGAACGCAAATGCGAGTGGACCGAAGAATGCACCCTGCAGGCCGGTCAGGAAGAGAATGGGCGCAATGGTCAAGGCCAGCACGTAGGTCGCGTAGACGACCGGCGCGCGCACCTCCACCGACGCCGCCTCGATGATCCCCGCCCTGTCGGTTCCGGACCGATCCTCGCGAAGGCGGCGCACGATATTCTCCACCCCGACGATGGCGTCGTCGATGACCACGCCGAGTGCGACCGCTAGGCCGCCTAGGGTCATGGTGTTGATGGTCTGCCCCAGGCGGTCCAGCACGATGAGCGCGGCGAGAAGCGACAGCGGGATGGAGACAAAGGCGATGAACGCGACCCTCAGATCCCGCAGGAACACCAACAGAATCAGGCCGATCATGCCCGCCCCGATCAGCAAGTCGGTGCGGATGCCGCGCAGCGCAGAGTCGATGAAGTTCGCTGGCCTGTGGAGGCTGGGGTAGATTTTGACGCCTTGCGCCTCCAGAGCGGGTCGCAGCTCGGCCAGCGTCGCCTCCGCAGCGCGCGTCGCGTCGAGCGTGTTCGCGCCATACTGGCTCGAAAGCGCGATCAGCACGCCGCCCCGTCCCATGATCAAAGCGTCGCCGAACTTCGGCGCAGGCGCCTCCACGACGTCGGCTACATCGCCCAGTCTCACCGGCAGGCCCGTGGCGGCCGGGAGGAGTGATCCGGAAAGGGACTTGGCCGTGACGGCCCCATTGGTGGGTTCGACCAGGACACGCTGGCTGGGCGTCTCGGCGAACCCGCCGCCGCGGACCAAGGTGCTCGCCTGAACGGCTGTCGCGACTTCGGAGAGCGCGATGTTTCGGGCGATCAGGTCGGCCGGCCGCACGCGGACCTCCAGGCGACGCTGGTCGCCGCCGAAGATCGTGGCTCGGGCGACCCCAGGTGTGGCCAGCATCCGGGGCCGCACGGTCCACTGGACGAGATCTCGCAAGGCCATCGGGCTCAACCGGTCGCTGGTAAAGCCGATCTTCAAGAGATCCATGGTGGAGGAGGTCAGCGGGCTGAGTTTGGGGGCGGAGACGCCGGCCGGCAGGCGACCCGCTGCCTCGCTCAAGGCTTCTGCAACGACCTGCCGCGCGCGGAACGGATCGCTGCCTTCGACGAAGATGACGGTGATCACGGAAAGGCCCTGGATGGATTCCGAGCGGACCGCGGCGACCCCGTTTGCGCCGTTGATGACCGTCTCCAGCGGCCGGGTGACCAGGGCCTCGACCTGTTCTGGGGTGAGACCCGCCGCCTCGGTCTGGACGCTCGCCTGGGGCGGGACGAATTCCGGAAAGACATCGTAGCGCGCCGAGACGACGGTCGCACCGCCGAACCCGAGCAACAGTAAGGCGCACAACAGCACGATACCGGGATGGCGCAGGCAGAGCCTGACGATAAGCGAAAGCATCGGCTAATCTTTCTCGCCAGCCTGCTCGCCGCCGCGTTCGATGGCGAGCAGCGTTCCCGCCCCGCTCACCGCGACTATGTCGCCGGCCGAAAAGCCCGATCTGACGAACCAGCCGCTCTCCACCGGACGGGCGTCCACCAGCTCGCGCCGGACGAACACCCCGGGCGCGGTGCGGCAGTAGGCCCAAATGCCGTTGCGCCACCGCACCAGAGCTTCCCGAGGAACGATGACCCCCGTCTCTGTGGAGGACTGCTCAAGGCTCGCCGCCAGTACGCGCCCGGCCGAGGCGGACCGCGCCATCGGACCGCGGACGATGGCCAGCAGGCCCGCGCTCTGCAACCGGGCGTCCGCCGACGCCGCCGGACCAAGCACGCTGGCCGGAGCGGTGACGCCGCTGTCGGCGATGATCACGCGCGCGCCGTCCCTCGACGCGGCCCCGGGGACGTCGATGCGCACCAGGGCCGCCCGTCCAGCCGCGATCTCGCCCAGCAGCCTTTGACGGGCGGCCAGATCCAATCGCGCCAGCCCCGCGCCAAACTCCAGACCGACGCGGCGTTCTGCAAGGTCCGCGCGCGCCGCATCAGCCGCGGCTTGGGCGCGGGCGGCTTCCACCGCACGGGTCGATGCGCTCTGGTCCTGCGCCGCCAGGGCGACAAGCCGCCCTGCCTCGGCGCGAGAGGCGATGGCGGCCGCACGCGCCGTGGAGATTTCGGCGTTGATCGCGGCCAAGGGACTCACATCGAGGCCGCGCGCGAAACCTTGCTTGATCTGCGGCGCTACACCCGCCGCCAAGACCGCGACACGAAGGCCGGCCCGCGCCTGCTGCTCGGCGCCGAGCCGAACCTCCCCGTCGATGAAGGCGGCCCCAGATGCAGGCGCCTTCACCCCTTCCTCCGCTGGCGAACTCGGTGCAGTCCGAAGCGCGGACACGCCGAAAATCGCCAAGGCCGCAGCGCTGGCGCCTGCGGCGGCCCAGCCGGCGGCGGTGAAACGGCTCATGGGCGGCTCCTCGCGGCGGGGCTGGGCAGGATCATTGTCTCGGGTCCTTCCAAGGGGCGACGTAGCGCGTCTTCCAGGCCGGCGTCGGCGGCATGCACGCGCGCCAGGGCGTCGAGTTCGGAAATGCGCGCGAGACCGGCGCCGGCCTGGGCGGCGGCCCAGTCCGTGCGGTCAATGGCGCCTTGCGCCAATTCGCGATCAGCCTGAGCGGACAGGCGGCCCGCGGCGACGAGTTCGACGCTCCTCACCTGCCTCAGCGCCTCGCGCGCGGCTCGGGGCTCGGCTAGGGCCAAGTCGACGGCGGCCTGCGACGCCGCCACAACGGCCTCGAGCTTCCTCCCTGCTTCGGTCCGCCTGGCCTGCGCGGTGGCGATAGCGCCGCGATTGAGGTCGAGCGGCGGCAGTACGAGGCCAAGCGACACGGGGATTTTCACCAGACCACGTTCCCAGGTGTAACCGGGCGCGACGCTGATCGTCGGATATTGGCGGGCAACTTCTGCGCGGAGATCCGATTCGGCCTGGTCATAGGCAGCGACGGCCTTGAGCACGTCAGCGCGCGATAGGGTGGCGGCGGCACGAACCTCATCGGTCACTCCCAAGCCTGGATTGTCGGCCGGCTTATCGAAGTCGGTCCAGGACAGCGTGACGACGTTCAAGGCGTCGACCGGGGCTCCCAAAGCGGTCGCGAGCAACTGGAGGGCTGCCCGAGAATTGTTGACGGCGTCTGCGGCGCGACGAACGGCGTCGGCGCCATCCGCGCGGATGCGTTCGAGCTCTGCGCGTGACGCCTCGCCCGCGTTGACCCGGTTTTCCATCGCCGCCTGTTGGCGCGCCCGCACCTGAGCCACGCGCTGGTAGGCGACGGCCTGGCGTTCCGCGATGAAATAGTCGGCCAGCGCCCGCCGAACGGCCATGCGGACCGACCAGATTTTGTCGGCGTGGTCGTAGCGCGCGATATCGACGGCAAGATCAAAACTGGTCAGCCGGGCCTTGCGGCGGGAGCCCACATCGAGCGGGATGTCGATCGCACCGCCAAACAGCCACGGTGAGCTCTCGGCCGCGTTGCGCGCGTATTCGGCGCTAAGTGTGAGGGTCGCGGCCGGGCTGATGCGCGAAGCCTTGGCGGCCGCCGCTGCGCTGTCGATGCCGGCGCGCGAGGCGGCGATGTCGGGGTTGTTGAGCAATGCGCTCGCGAACAAGGCCAGACGATCCAGGCGTGGGCCGCTCCGGGTCGCATCTGGTGCGATGGACGCTACCTTGTCCCGAACTTGGCCCAAATCCAGCGGTCGGGTCCGAGCCTCAGTGGCCAGAAGCGACAGATTGGGCGGCGCGGGTGTGTAGCTAATGCACGCGGATAGCGACAACGAGCTGAGCAGGATTGCTAGAGTCGACTTCACGTGGCCAAAGCTCCCACGACCTGCGGTCGCTGAACCCTTATGGCTACGGTCTATTGAGCCTGCACCTTGTCGATTCCCAAGGAACACGACGCCAGGACAACTTTCGGTCTCCGCCCGGCCTAAAGATACTTCGCAAGATCGCTTAGTTTGCTGAGTTTCTCCCGTGCCTCCCGAGATAATGGTCCGACGACGTCTTCCAAGTGATGTTCGATATGGTCGGTCACCAGGATGGTCTTGGCTTTGTCGAGGGCGGCGATGACCGCCTGGAGTTGCTGGGCGGTCTCCAGACCGTCACGGTTCTCCTCGATCATCTTCAGGATCGTCGCCAGATGCCCCTGAGCCCGCTTGAGTCGGTTCATCAGGTCATTGTTGTGGGCGTGGCTCATGGCGCTTCCTTGCTATGTCCGACTATAAGCCGCGCGGCAGGTGCAGCCAGCCGTTGATCCCCATGTAGAGACCGATGACTAGGATGACGCCCCCGGAAACATAGGGCGCTTTGCGGACGATCTCTCCGAAGCCGGAGAAGCGCCTGGACACGTGCTTGACGCTCAGCGCCGCGATGACACCGGAGGCCACCATGGTCAGGGCCAGGCCGATGCTGAAACACAGCACGAGCACAGCGCCGAGCGTGAACGCCTTTAGCTGGAGGCATAGCAGTAGAACGGTGATCGCACCCGGACAGGGAATAAGGCCGCCGGTAAGACCGAAGATCACGATCTGGCCTGTGGTGACCTCCCGGTCGGAAAAGCGGCGGCGTATATCGTTGGCGTGGGCAAGCTCGTGGGCGTCCTGGTAGCCCGCTGAGACGTCAAGGCCGCGAAGCTCCTCGTGCATATGGTCGTGGCCGTGATCGTGCTCAACGAAGGCCTCGTCAAAGCTGTGGGCATGGCCGCCGTGCGTCAGCGTCAGGCGTGCTATGAACTCATGGGGCTCGGGGATTTCTTCTAGCGACTCGAGATAGCCACCCCTGTTGACGAAGGTGAAAGCCTGCCCCGATCCGTCGGGACGTTCAGTTTCCAAGCCGACTTCAGTGACTGCCCAGCTGTGTCCGCGCACCGTTCGAAGCCTGAAGTGCGGCGGAACGCCATCCTCGAAGACCTCCAGGGTCAAAAGACCGTGGCTGGTATCGATTTGCCGGATGTCGTCGTGACTATGGTGATCGTGATCGCTGTGTCCGCCCGCCGCCATCTTCTGCTCATGGCGGGCCCGCCAGACCATCCACGCGCCCATCAAGACGATGATCACGGCCGAGGCGAGCTGCAGGTACGGCTCAAGGGCTTCCGGGGCCAATCCGCGCCAGAGATACATGCCGCCCAGGGCGATGATCCAGACGATGGCCGTATGCGAAAGCGTCGCGCAGAGCCCCAGTAGGATCGCCTGTTTCACGGTCCCTCTGACGGCGATGATGAACGCGGCCATCATCGTCTTGGAGTGACCGGGCTCAAGACCGTGCAGCGCCCCCAGCAGAATGGCGGAGGGAATGAAGAGCCAGGCGTGCGCAGCGCCCTGCTGGAGAAGTTCGGTAAAAGTTGGCATGAGATCGACCTATCCCCCTGGAGGGGATGAGTCGAGATGCTCAGGGCGTTGGATGCAGCGGCGCGCGACAGAGAATCCGCTGAGGGGCCGAGGTCACGTGGCGCGTATCTTCGGTAGGGACAACGTCAAGCTAAGGAAACCGCATGCGCCACCACCACTTCATCGCCGCCGGTATCGCTGCGAGCGCAGCCCTGCTGCTCGCCGGCGCCGCTTCGGCCCATGCCCATCTGGTCAAGTCGACGCCTGCGGCCAACGCCACCGTGGCGGCGCCCAAGGCCATCAGCCTGACCTTCAACGAAAAGCTGACTCCGGCCTTCTCGAAGTTCGAGCTGGTCATGCCGACGATGAGCAACATGGCCGTGGCGGTGAAGGCCACGGTGTCGAAGGACGGCCTGACCATCACCGGCACGCCGCAGGCCCCGCTGATGCCGGGCGTCTACAAGATCAACTGGCACGCGGCCTCGAGCGACGGCCACAAGATGGACGGCGTCGTCGACTTCACGGTGAAATAGGCCGTGCTTGAGCCTGCGGTCATCATCCTCAGGCTGGGGCAATATGTAGGAGCGATGATCTTATTCGGATCGTCGCTCTTCAGTCTCTACGCCCTGCCCCGCACAGAATTCGCCGCGACCGAGGTTTTTCGCTGGCTGCGCCCGCTTCTGGCCTGGAGCGCTGCTGGTCTGCTGATCGCGTGCCTCTTGGGCTTATTGGCCCAGACGTCGGTGCTTGCCGGTTCGCTCAGCGAAGGTCTCAAGCTGTCCTCGCTGTCGGCGGTCGTCACGAGCATGGGCTTCGGCCGCTCTGCGGTGATCCGCGCCGTCGGCGCAGGCCTTGCGCTCATGCTGCTGATCCTTCGCCGGCCTGACCGCGCGACCCTGGTGGTCTGCGCGTCGTTGGGCGCGGTCGTCTGCGGAAGTTTGGCG
>JAHINZ010000360.1 GCA_018895795.1 Alphaproteobacteria bacterium | reverse complement strand
GTGACCACCCAGGTCAACACTCCAGGCGGCAAGCTGAAGGGCTATGAGATCTCGCTGCAGCGTCCGTTCTCGTTCCTGCCGGCGCCGTTTGACGGCTTCGGCGGCATCGTCAACTACACGCACGTCGAGAGCGACATCCAGTACGTGATCAAGAACCCGACCTATGCCGGCACGCCGCGGGTTCAGACGGCGCCGGCCGTGCTGCTGACCCAGCCGTTGGTGAACCTGTCGCCCGAGGCCTACAACGTCACGCTCTACTACGAAAAGGGTCCGTTCAAGGCCCGCGCCTCGGCCTCCTACCGCGACCCGTACCTGATCCAGGTGGCCCCGTCGGCGACCAACAACAACGACGTTCGGATCAAGGAAAAGACCCTGAACATCGACACTCAGGTCAGCTACAACTTCAAGAACTTCACCATCACCCTGGAAGGCATCAACCTGACCGACCAGGAAGACAGCAAGCTGGACGACTCGACCCGGATGATTTCTGAAGAATACGTCCATTACGGGCGTCAGTACTATCTGGGTGTGAAGTACAAGTTCTAGACCTGAGGCTTCGGCTGAAGAACGGGGGCGTCGGCTTTAGGGTCGGCGCCTCTTTTCGTTTGGGATCGCGGCAAGCGCCATAGCGGAACGCGCCGCGTAGTCGCCCTAGGGCCGGCGGCCTACCGCGTCGGAAGCCTGACTTGGGGGCGTCCAGGACGCGGATCACGTCCTGAAGGACGAAACCCGATCGAGCGCGGGCCGGCCGCCAAAGGCCCGGCCGGCAGGCTCGCCCTCCCGACGCAGCGGGACGAACAGTCGTCGATCGCCAAACCGTCGTCGCCCGGCGGCCAGGCTATGAGACGTCACGGTTCCCAGATTGCGGGATGGCTAGGGACGCGCCCGCCGCGCCGCCCGCGTCGTAGGCCTCCGGAGACACCCTGCGGGTCGCGCGGCGCACGGTCCTGAGCTTCAGATCGAGCTTGTCGAGTTCGGCGTCGACGACCGACGCCTTGAGAACAACCAGATCACGTCCGGCGCCGTTATTGGCCTGGTCGCGCCGGGCCTTCATCGCCGTCAATTTCTCGGCGATCGACGCGACCATGCCCAGGGTGAAGGACGCATTCGCCATGTGTCGCTCCTTGTGCCGGAACCGCTGATAGCCGGCGGTGGTCTTGTAGCGGCCGAGCTCGGACCGAACGGCGATATCGATCAGCTCGGTCAGGTAGTGCGCGGCTTCAACATCGGATCGGAGGCCAAAGAAGACGTATCGCGCCTGACCTGCCGGGTTTTTCTCGCGCCAGACCCGGCAATCGCAGAAGTCCGCGATGGCGCCGATGCAAGCGTCCAACGGTATGCGCTTGTTGCGATGGGTCTCGTAGTCGCGCCGCTCGCACGGCGCATCTCGGATTTCGACATCGGTCAGCGACAGGTCGTAGCGATCGAGCAGCTCGGCGACCTTGGCTGCGGCGGACAGAGCCTCGCCTTCGGTGCAACCGTTGTCGGTGGTCTTGGCGCGCAGTCCCTGGATGCGCGTCTTGAGCTTATCAAGCCCGGCGAGATTGGGGCTAGCGTTCACGGATGATCCCCGAAAAATTCGACTTTGCGCAACATCAGCGCCAGCTTGGCAGGTTTAGCGGCGTGGCCGTGCTCAAGGGCGTCGAGGACGGGGCATCCGCGCTGTCCAGCGCGGCGCGCCGCCCAGCCCAGCCCAGCGCCACGCTCACGGTCCTGGATCAGCCTTCCGCCCCATCATTCAACACCTCACGGCCTGAGAACAGCGGCTGCTCGTCGTTTCGCTGAAGCTGCCTGTTCGCCCCATCAGATCATGTCCGTCACGGGCCTCAAGACCCTGAGGGCGGTGACCCATTACACATCGGCGGCGAGCCAAGTCGGACGGGCTATCGAGGCGACAGGCCGGATCAGGGAACCGCGCTGGCCAACCAATTCCCGCGCGTCAGACCGGATCGGTAACAAAGACGGACAAACCCTCTGAAAAGGCGCCCAAAACCTGTTCCAGCTTGCTGCTTTTCGCACCTTTTAAAGGTGGTGGCGGAGAGGGTGGGATTCGAACCCACGGTGCCCTTCCAGGCACGCCGCATTTCGAGTGCGGTACATTCGACCACTCTGCCACCTCTCCAGGCGCCGGTTTCGGGGGGCTTTTGAGGTCACCCGAGGTCGAGGGCGCGATACCTAGCGGCGTCGTCGCGGTTACGCAAGTCCCCATGCGAGCCTTTCTGTCGCCCTCACGGCAGGGGGCGTAAAACCATCTGGGTGCAGCGGAAAAGCGCGAGGGTCTTGCCCGTCGCCTCGGCGGTGACGACCGCGTCCCAGACCTGGGTCTGGCGGCCGCCATGGGCCAGTCTGGCCTCGCACAGGACGCCGCCTTCGCGGACGGTGCCCAGGAAGTTCGACTTCAACTCGATGGTCGTGAAACCGTTGGCCCCCTCGGGCAGGGAGACCACACAGCCATAGCCGCACGCGCTGTCGGCCAGGGCGATGACGCTGGCGGCGTGCAGGAAGCCGTTAGGGGCCATGTGGTGCTTGGCGACGGTGAAGCGGCCCTTCACATAGCCGGGGCGGGCCTCGAGCCATTCCAGGCCCAGATGGTCGGGAAGATGGCCGGCCTGACGTTCGGTCAGGGTGGCGCTGAAGTCCTCGGCCATGCGGCGTCTCCTATGTTTCGCGTGCGAACCATAGGGCGACCAAACAGCGCCGGGCGCAAGAGCGTTTCTAAAGAGAACGGATATCGGTGGGCGGAAAGCGACGGCCGTTCTCATCCTCGGGCGGCAACTTGCCCGAGCGGATGGCCACGCGCAGGGCCTCGGCGGGATAGGGCGGCGGCGACAGGGCGGCGTCGGCGGCCTGGCGCAGGGCGGTGAAGGCGGCCAGGTCGACGCCGTCGTGGAGCTGGATGTTGTCGGCCCGTTGCTGACCCACCGTGGTCGAGGCGCGGCCCGCGGCGTCTTCCCAGCCCGCCAGCAGGCGCGTGTCGGCATGCAGCGACAGGAAGCGTTGGGCGGCGGCGTACAGGCCCTCGGGGTCGGCTCCGGGCAGGTCGCAGCGGCCGGAGCCCAGGTCCGGCGCCAGGACCGCGTCGCCGGTGAACAGGATGTCGCCGATCTGGTAGGCCACCGCGCCGGGCAGTCGGCCGGTCACGGCGTGGGCGGTGATCTCCAGCCCGCCCATCGGCATGACCTCGCCGTCCTGGGCCAACTTGTCGAAGTCCCAGCCTTCGAGGTCGACGCCGTGCTCGCCCATGGCCGGGGCCAGGCGCTTGAGGCTCTCGATCACGCCGGCCCCGATACAGACCGAGGCGCCGGTTTCATATTTCAGGTGACCGGCCGCCGACAGGTGCGTGGCGTGCAGGCCGGTTTCCAGGATCCAGGTGGGGCCCATGTCGCGGGCGCGAATCTCGGCGATGATCCCGTCGACAAAGCCGGTGTCGACCGCCTGGGTCACCGGATCGAAATCCAAAACCGGATCGACGATCGCGCAAAGCAGCGTGGCCGGATCGACGACAAGGTAGGTCACCGTCCCCGTGGCGGGGTGATGGTGAGCGATAATTTCCGGCTGCATGCGAACGCCTGAGAGATCCCGATGCTTCACCATGACGCCAAGCCGTTAAACATCAGCGAACGGCCCAGCGTGGCCAGAACCGGATTTGCGGATCCTGGGCCGAAGCGAGCCTAGCGCCGGCCGTTGGCCGCGCAGGGATTGTCGCGGCCGCGCATCTGGGTCGCCCACAAAGGCTCGACATAGCGGCCATCATCGGCCCGGAAGGCCGGCGCGCAGCCTTCGGGCGGATCCCGGGGATCACCGCCCACCGCCAGGGAGACCGCGACCGATTGCCGCTTGCCGCCGCGGCCCCAGGCGCCGGATCGGCCATAGCCGATCGTGTCGCCGTCCCACCCGCGTCCCCGCTCATAACCGTAGGCGTCATAGGGCCGGTAGGCGGCGGTCTTGCCAAAATCGGTCTGGGAATAGGCCAGGCCCAGGGTGGCGCTTTCGCCGATCGGAATCAGGGTCGAGACATAGGCGCTGCGATAGCCGCCGGTGCCGATCGAGACGCCGGCCGAGCCGTGGACCTGACGCTTGCTGTCCGGGTCGGCGGACGCCAGACCGCTAAAGCCTTCGCCGCGCTCGATGACCGGCGACGTCTCGAGGAAGGCCGCGATCTGCTCCTGGGTGGTCAGGGGGCGCGGCGCCGGCGCCGCGACGACCGTCTCGGCCTGGGCCTCGGCGGCGGTCTTGGCGTCAAGACGATGAGCGGCGGTCGAGACGACCTCGTCAGCGCCGGCGACGGTCGCCGCCGGGCCCGTCTGGGCCAGGGCCGAACCCGCCAGGGCCAGTCCAGCAAGGGAGAGAGCGCTCAGCAGGACGAGGAGAGATCGCGTCGGGGTCATCGGGGCCTTCCTGGAACCAGCTTGGCCTTAAACCTAGGGCGTGCCGCCAGCCGAATTAGGGCGCGATTGTTTCGGGGCCGCAAGAGCCGGCAGGGTCAAAGGGCTTTCAGGCCCGCCTCCAGCGCGGCCATGTCGGCGGGCAGGCCGGTCTCGAACCGCAGGGTCTCGCCGGTGATCGGATGCGCGAAGCCCAGCACGGCCGCGTGCAGGGCCTGGCGCTGGAAGCCGATGGCGTCGATCACCGCCCGCACGCCGGCGGCCGGCGGCCCGCCGCCATAGACCGGATCGCCCAGGCAGGGGGCGACCTTGCTGGCCAGATGGACGCGGATCTGGTGGGTGCGGCCGGTTTCCAGACGGCAGGCGACCCGCGCGGCCACGGGCTTGTCGGCTGGGCCGAAGGCCGCCTCGACCCGGTAGTGGGTGATGGCCTCGCGGCCGCCGCTCTTCAGGATCGCCATCTTCTTGCGGTCATGGGGTGAGCGGCCCAACTGGGTCTGAACCGTACCCTGGCCGGGGTAGGGCGCCCCGCGGGTCAGGGCGATATAGAGCCGGTCGATGTCGTGCTTGGCAAACAACGCCGACAGCCCCTGATGGGCGGCGTCGGTCTTGGCCGCGACCATGACGCCGGAGGTTTCCTTGTCCAGCCGGTGGACGATACCCGGCCGCGCCACGCCGCCGACCCCCGACAGGCTGCCCCGGCAATGGTGCAGCAGGGCGTGGACCAGAGTGCCGGTGTAGTTCCCGGGAGCGGGATGGGCGGCCATGCCGGCGGGCTTGTCGACCACGATCAGGTGGGCGTCCTCGAACAGGACGGTCAGCGGAATGTCCTCGGGCGACGGCTCGGCGGCGATCGGGGCGGGCACGCGCAGCTGATAGACGCCGGGCCGCGCCTTCTGCGACGCGTCGGTGATCACCGCGCCTTCGAGGGTCAGAAGGCCTTGGGCGATCAGGGCCTGGAGCCGGGCTCGGGACAGAGTCTCGAACTTGCCCGCCAGAATCTTGTCGAGTCTTTGTCCGGCGTCCTCGGCGGTCAGGGTCGCCAAACGGAAATCGGGCGAAACTGTGTCTTCGGCGCCGGCTTCCACATCGTCCGTCTCGTCATCCAGCGGATCCAAGGGGGTTTCACGGCTCCGTTACAAAGCTGTCGCGCGACGGACATGGCCCGACCCTAACGGCCCAGCTCTAGTTTTGTAGTCGTCTAAGGGGATAGTCGATGCGTTCGATCCACACCACCTTGCTCATGTCCGCGGCCAGCGCGCTGGCCCTCACCGTGGCGTCCGCCGCCTTCGCCGCCGAGGCCGATGCGCCCGCCGACGGCGTCCAGGTCGAGCAACTGATCGTGACCGCCCAGAAGCGCGAGCAGAAGGTGATCGACGTTCCCGTCGCCCTGACCGCCTATTCGGGCGCCATGCTGGACACCCTGGGCATCCAGGAGTTCGAGGAGCTGTCGCTGTTCGTGCCCGGCTTCGAGGTGCAGAACCAGTCGCCCAACAATCCCGGCTTCGTGATGCGCGGCATCACCTCGGACTCGGGCGAGGCCACCAACGAGCCGCGCGTCTCGGTCTATCAGGACGGCGTGTCGATCTCAAAATCGCGCGGCTCCTATATCGAGCTGTTCGATCTGGAGCGCGTCGAAGTGGCCAAGGGCCCGCAATCGACCCTTTATGGTCGCGGCGCGCTGATCGGCGCGGTCAACATCATCCAGGCCAAGGCGCGTCCCGAGTTCGCGACCTCGGCCAAGCTCGAGGCCGGCAATTTCGGCTATTGGCTCGCCGAAGGCATGGTCAACGCCCCGGTCAGCGACACCGTGTCGGTGCGCCTGGCGGGCCGGGTCAAGCACCGCGACGGCTACGTCAAGAACCTGCTGGGCGGCGAAGACTTCAACTCCACCGATACGGCGGCCGTGCGTCTGGCGGTCAATTGGCGTCCCAATGACCGCCTCAACACCGACCTGCTGATCAACTATCAAAACGACGCGCCCTCGGGCACCTCGTTCAAGTCGCTGACCTATCTGCCGACCGATCCCAACACCGGCAAGGTGCTGGGCGATCTGGGCCGCAATTCCGGCGCCGCCCTGACCAGCGTCGCGGGCTTCGAAAACAATCAGAAGCTGGGCCTGGAGCGCGACGTGTTCAGCGCCACGGCCCTGGCCAGCTACAAGCTCAGCGACAGCTTCTCGCTGGCCTCGACCACCGCCTTCCGCCGGTTCGCGGGCGAGGAAGTGTTTGACGCCGACGGCTTCTCCCTGCCGCTGTTCACCTTCGCCGAAGACGCCCAGGGCAAGTCCGCCAGCCAGGACCTGCGCCTGAACTATGACGCCGGCGGCAAGATCTCGGCGTTCGGCGGCCTGAGCTATTTCTGGGAAGACGGTACGCAGCGGGTGCCGCTGCTGTTCAACGAACGAGCCTATGCGGCGCGCCTCAATGGTCTGGGCGGTCTGTTCAAGGCCCCGAACGTGGCGGGCCTGGACACCATCAACGCGATTCCCGCCTTCGCGCCGTTCAAGAGCCAGCATCTGGAAAGCTACACCAACTACGGCAAGACCAAGTCCTATGACGCCTATGCCGACGTGACGTGGAAGGCCACCGACAAGCTCGAGCTGGCCGCCGGCCTGCGCTACACCTATGACGACAAGGAAAGCGGCTATGCCTCGCAACTGCTGAACGGCGGCTCGGTGCTGGGCGGCAGCACGGCGACGGTGGCGCGCGGCCTGTTTGTCCAACCCACCAAGGGCGGCCTGCCGGAATATCGCAGCTTCACCGACAGTGGCGTGACCTACCGCGTCGTCGGCCGTTACGCCGTGACCTCGAACGCCAACCTCTATGCCTCGGTGGCGACCGGCCGTCGTCCCAAGGTCGTCGGCGGCGGCACCCCGGCCACGCCGGGCGGCGCGGTGCGCTTCAGCGCGATCCCGGCCGAGGAGGTCATCTCCTACGAGACCGGCGCCAAGGGCGCCTTCTTCGATCGCCGCCTGACCCTGGACGGCGCGATCTATCGTTATGACTACAAGAACTTCCAGACCTCGATCCGCACGGCCAGCGGTCAGATCATCTCGACCAATGCCGGCGAGGCCTCGGCGACGGGCTTCGAGGGTCAATCGACCCTGCAGATCAGCGCCAACGCCAGCATCTTTGGCACCTATGCCTACAGCCACGCCCGGTTCGGCAACGGCCTGTTCAAGAACAACCGTTTCCGTCTGTCGCCGGACAACAGCCTGTCACTGGGCGCCAATGTCAGCTTCGGCTCGCCGGTCGGCCGCTTCACGGTCACCCCGACCTATACCTGGCAGTCGGAAGTGTTCTTCGACAACAATAACGACCGGGCCGATCTGCAGACGACCGGCGACGTGATCCAGGATGAGAAGCAGGCCGCCTATGGCCTGCTGAACCTGCGCGTCGGCTACCAGCCCGACAACTCGGCGCTGAAGTTCGAGCTGTTCGCCAGCAATCTGCTCGAGCAGAAGTACATCAAGGACGCCGGCAATACGGGCGACGCCTTCGGCATCCCCACCTTCATCGCCGGCGAGCCGCGCTATGTGGGCGTCTCGGTGTCGATCAAGCACTAGGCTTCCATCGCGGAACGGTCTTTGGCCGTTCCGCGACAGCTCTTCCCGGCGGGCCTGGTCTATTCGTCGCCCGTCGCCTGTTCCTCATGGCCGGTGATCGAGCCGTCCTTGAACAGGTATTCCTTCAGCTGTTCGTCGGTCTCGGGATCGTTGCGGCGCAGCCACTCCAACACCATGGCGGCGTGCTCGAGCTCCTCGCGGGCGTTGTGCAGCAGGATCTTTTTCAGATCGGCGTCGTCGCAGTCATCCGCGCGCTGACGATACCAGTCGACCGCTTCGAATTCCTCGATCAGCGAGGTGATCGCATAGTGGCGGTTGAGGGTCTTTCGGCTTAGTTTTTCACGCGGAACGTGAAGGCCTTCACTCGACATGCGTCATCTTCCTGTTGTGGTCTGGCGTTAACGCACGAGACGCCGAAGCGGCGCCGTCATTTTTGGGGATAATTTCAATGAAGATCGATCGTCGCAAAGCGCTGGCGTTCCTGGGCCTTGGCGGCGCGGCCGGGGTCGGCACCGGCGCGGTGGCGCGGACCCAGGCCTTCAAGGGGGCGGTGAGCTTCGATCATGGCGTGGCCAGCGGCGACCCTACCCCGACCGGCGCGATCTTCTGGACCCGGGTGACCCCGCCCGCCGATGCTCAGGGCGAGGTCGGCCTGACCCTCGAGGTGGCGGCGGATCCGGCCTTCAAGGCCCTCGTCCATACCGCGGCCAAGCTGTCGACCACCGGCGCGCGCGACTTCACGGTCAAATACGATCTGAGCGGCAAGGTGCTGAAGCCTGGAACGGACTATTGGTATCGTTTCAAGGCCAACGGCGTGACCTCGCCGGTCGGCCGTACGCGCACCCTGCCGGTGGGGCCGACCAAGGACGCGGTCCTGGCCGTGGCCTCGTGCTCGCTTTATCCCAACGGCTATTTCAACGCCTATGACGCCATCGCCAAGCTGCCGCGCGTCGACGCCGTGCTGCACCTGGGCGACTATATCTACGAATATGGCGGCGCGCCGGGCGACTACGGCATGAATTCGCCGGTCGCGGCCCAGCGCAGGCCCGATCCTGTGCATGAGATCATCACGCTGGACGACTATCGCCGCCGTCATGCCCTCTACAAGACCGACCCGCACCTGCAGGCCGCCCATGCGCGCGCGCCCTGGATCGTGGTCTGGGACGATCACGAAACCGCCAATGACAGCTGGCAGGGCGGGGCCGAAAACCACACGCCCGGCGACATCGCCAAGGGCGGCGAGGGCGACTGGGCCACGCGCAAGGCCGCGGCCCTGAAGGCCTATTACGAGTGGATGCCGATCCGCGAACCGGCGGCCGGGGCCCTGGTCGAAAGCAGCTGGCGCGGCTTCCAGTTCGGCGACGTCGCCACCCTGCTGATGACCGAGACCCGGCTGACGGCCCGCTCCGAGCAACTGGACTATGCCCACGACCTGCCGATGGTCGACGGCAAGCCCGACGTGAAGGCGTTCATGGCCAAGTGGAACGCGCCCGACCGCCGTCTGCTGGGCGAGGCGCAAAGCGCCTGGCTGGCCGACCAGCTGAGCGCCTCGGTCAAATCCGCCAGCGCCTGGCAGGTGCTGGGCAATCAGGTGGTGATGGCGCGGATCGCCGGACCCAATCTGCTCAAGGTCATGGGTCCCGAGAAGTTCGACGCCACCCTCGCCAAGCTCCCGGAATACATCCGGGGTCGCCTCAAGCAGGGCGTGGCGCTGTCCGAAATCGGTCTGCCCTACAATCTCGACTCCTGGGACGGTTATCCGGCTGATCGCGAGCGGCTGTACGATCTGTTCAAGGCCTCCGGCGCCAATCCGATCGTCCTGTCGGGCGACAGCCACTCGTTCTGGGCCAATGAGCTGTTTGACGCCTCGGGCGCGCGTCGCGTGGCCGCCGAGCTGGGCGTGACGGGGATCACCTCGCCCGGCTACGGCGACATCCTGCCCGGCCTGCCGCTGGGCGAGGCGTTCGCCGAGCGCAACAAGGAGGTCGTCTATACCGACCCCGCCGCCAAGGGCTTTGTGCTGCTGACCCTCGAACACGGCCGGGCCACCGGCGAGATGATCGCGGTCTCGACCATCGTCGACAAGGCCTACACCACCCGCGTGCTCAAGCGCTTCGTGGTCACCCCCACGAAGGGCGGCGGCGTCGAGGCGCTAGCCGAGGCCTAACGCCGGTCCAGCGCCAGGCGCAGACCAAAGGCGATGAAGACGCCGCCGGTGATCCGGTCCAGTCCCCGGATCACCGAGGCCTTGCGCAGCAGGCCGGCCAGGGGCGTGGTGGCGGCGATCAGCAGCCCGGCCCAGGCCAGGCCCATCACCACGTGGATCCCGGCCAGCAGCACGCCGAAGCTGGCCGGATGGGCGCCGGTCGGCACGAACTGCGGCAGGAACGAGATGTAGAACACCCCGACCTTGGGGTTGAGCAGGTTGGTCAGCAGGCCTCGCCGCAACGACCCGGCCACGCCGCCGCCGGTGGGGGCGACGGCGCCGGGCTCGAAACGGTCGCGCGGCTTGGCGATCATCTTCAGGCCCATCCAGACCAGATAGGCGGCGCCGGCCCATTTCAGGGCGGTATAGGCGAGGGTGGAGGCGGTCAGCAGCGCGCCGGCCCCGACGGCGGCCGCCACGCCCCAGACCAGGCAACCCGTCCCGATGCCCACCGCCGCCGCGAACGCGCGGCGCGGACCCTGGGTGGCGGCGGTGCGCAGCACCAGGGCGGTGTCGAGGCCCGGCGTGAGGGTCAGCAGGCCCGCGGCGAGACTGAAGGCCAGCAGGGCTTGCGGCGTGTTCATGCGACGACGGCCTTTCGAGGGGCGTTTATCAATCAATTCATGGTCGGTTGAGCGCATGACCGCAAGCCGCGACCGCATCCCCGGCCTGGACGCCCTGCGCGGCCTGGCCGCCGTGATGGTGCTGCTGTTCCATGCGCGCGGCCTGGTGCTGCCGACCGCCGCTCTGGGCCATGGCTATCTGGCGGTGGACCTGTTCTTCGTGATCAGCGGGTTCGTCCTGGCCCGGGCCCATGACGCCCAGTTGGCGATCGGCGGGGGGCGAGACTTCATGCGTCGCCGGCTGATCCGTCTCTACCCCATGGTGCTGTTGGGCATGGCGGTCGGCGCGACCCTGCTGCTGGTCCGCGGCAGGGATCCCGCGACGATCGCGATCCTGCTGAGCCTGGCGCTCCTGTTCATCCCCTTCACCGGCGGCGGCGATGTCTTTCCGCTGAACGGCCCGCAGTGGTCGCTGCTCTGGGAGTTAGCGGCGAACCTGGTCTATGCCGTCATCGGGCGGTGGCTGACCTTCCGGCGGCTGATCGTGCTGACCGCGGCGGGCGGCGTCCTGCATGCGATCCTGGCGCTGCGCTTCGGGACGGGTTCGCTGGGGCCCTATGCCACGGACTGGTGGGGCGGCGCGCCCCGGGTGGTCTTCGGCTTTTTCGCCGGCGTGATGCTGGCCCGGCTGTTCGACGCCGGGCGGTTGACGATTCCGGTCCTGCCGATCTGGGTCAATCTGGCCCTTGTCGCGGCGATTCTGACCGCGTCGATCCCCGAGACGGGGCGGGCGCCGTTCGACCTGTTGGCCGTCCTGATCGTCTTCCCCCTGCTGGTCGGCTCGGCGGCGCGAGCCGCGGTGGGACGCTCGCGGTCGCTGCTGGATCGGCTGGCGGCGATCTCTTACGCCCTCTACGCCTTGCACATTCCGATCCTGTTGGCGGCCAGGGAGATCGCGGCGCGCGGCGCCTTGCCTGGCGCTCCAAAGATCGCGATCGGCGTGACGGCCCTGACTTTAGCCCTAGCCGCGGCGATCGCGGCGCATCGCTGGTTCGAGCCCTGGGCCGCCCGGCGGCTGCGCGACGTCGGCGCTCAGTCGCGTTCGACCAGCTTGCCGTCCTCCATCACGCGGTAGAAGCACGAGCGGAAGCCGACGTGGCAGGCGCCGCCGTCGCCCTGCGGCCGGACCTTGATCAGCACGGCGTCCTGGTCGCAATCCACCCGCAGTTCCTCGACCAATTGAAGTTGGCCGCTGGTCTCGCCCTTCTTCCAGAGTTCCTGGCGCGAGCGACTGAAATAGTGGGCGACGCCGGTGTCGACGGTCAGCTTCAGCGCCTCGTCGTTCATCCAGGCCAGCATCAGGATCTCGCCGGTGTCGGCGTGCTGGGCCACGGCGACCACCAGGCCATCGGCATTGAAGCGCGGGGCCAGCCGGTCGCCACGTTCGAGGGCGTGCTTGTCGGGGGCGTGCGGAAACAGGGGCGTGCTCATGCGTTTTTTATGGCGCCGAAAGGGCGTACGGGTCCACCGCCCGGTGGACGTCTGCGTGGCGAAGATCCGCGAGGGGATTAAGGCGGAGGGGCAGGCTTAGATCCTCCCCTTCGGGGGAGGTGGCCCAGAGGGCCGGAGGGGGCAGCTCCGCATGGGCCGCGAAGTCCCCCTCAGTCGCTCCGCGACAGCTCCCCCAGAGGGGG
>JAHINZ010000359.1 GCA_018895795.1 Alphaproteobacteria bacterium | reverse complement strand
GGCGAAGGGGATCACCCCGGCTCAGGGGGGGCAGGGGCGGGCAGTGGCTGTCGGGGCCCGGCAGGCGCGGGTCTGGTCCTCCCACCGCGAAGGCCGACGGATCGACGCTTTCAATCTCGGCGGCCTTGTCGTCGGCGTTGGGGAAGACGGTGACGCCCAGGATCTTGCGGCTCTTGTCGGCGAAGGCGGCCTCCTGTCCGGCGCGGCTGACGGCCACGGCGTCCGCGATCTGACCGGACTCCAGGGCTTTGATCACCCCGCCGGCCGCCTCGATGGCCTGGAAGGCCTTCCAGGCCGCGTGGGCCATCTGATCGGTCAGGCTGTCCAGATACCAGGACCCGCCCGCCGGATCGGCGACCCGGCCCAGATGGCTCTCTTCCATCAGCACCAGCTGGGTGTTGCGGGCCTGGCGGCGGGCGAAGGTGGTCGGCAGGCCGATGGCGTCGGTGAAGGCGCCTAGCACCATGACGTCCGCTCCGCCCACCGCGCCGGCGAATCCGGCCGAGGTCAGGCGCAGCAGGTTGGTCCAGGCGTCCTTCGTGGTCAGCATGCGGCCTGAGGAGCGGGCCTCGACGCTGGCCGGAGCGCTGGCACCGCAGGCCTGGGCCAGCCGCGCCCACAGGGCCCGCGCGGCGCGGACCTTGGCGACGCCGGTGAAATAGTCGCCGTCCAGGCTGACGCCCAGCACGATGCGCCCGAACGCCTCGTCCATCGACAGGCCAGAGCGCACCAGGGCCTTGGCGTAGGCCAGGGCGCTGGCGGTCATCAGCGCCAGTTCGTCGACATTCGAACCGCCGGTCTCGTGCGCGGCGCGGCCGCTGGCCAGGACCAGGCTGGCCTTGGCGTAGGTGGTCGCCAGGCGGGCCCCGACCGTGGCGGCGTTGAAGACGTGGCTCTCGATCGGCCCGGGGCTGACGCCGCTCTGGGCGAAGGCCGTGAGCGGATCCATGTGAAAGGCCATTGGCGCATTGGGCGCGGCCTTGGCCACGGCGCCCAGCCAGTCGGCGGCCTTGGGGCCCAGATAACCGGCGTCCAGGGCGACGGGCGCCAGGTCGATCAGCACCTTGTCCAGCGCCTGGGCCATGTCGTCGGCCGAGCCGATCGCCACGCCGGTCACGCCCGCAGGATCGATGGCCAGCAGCACCGAGGCCGCGCCGTTTTCCAGGTCGACCAGGATGTCGCGCGCCGCGCGGGCGGGATCGGGATGGGCGGCGCGCATGCGCAGGTCCCAGGGGCGGTCGGCGTCGCGCGGGCGCAGGTCGCGAGCGACGGCGACGCCGTCCGCGGCGGTGTAGAGCGGCTGGATCGTCAGGCCGTCGGGCGTCTTGACGGTCAGCGCCTCGTCAAAGCTCTGGCCCTTCAGGGTCTTCTCGACCAGCGCCGACCAGCGAGCCCGGACCGTCGCGTCGTCCTGGGCCGGGAAATCATCGGCCAAAGGCTTCAGGGCCTGGGTCAAGACGTCTCTCTCCTGCGGTGCAGCATTTTTGATTTTCGACGGTGATGCGCCCGTGCCCTTACGGCCGTCAAGCCTTGCGCCGGATACGAACGCGCGTTTAAGCTAACGCCGTTTACATGCGCGGCGCTGAACGCCGCCCTGAGGGAGCCGACTTTCCATGGCCTTGCCGCCGATCCTGCGTGACCGCCTTCGCCTGCCGGTCATCGCCTCGCCGCTGTTCATCATCAGCAATCCAGACCTGGTGATCGCCCAGTGCAAGGCCGGGATCGTCGGCTCGTTCCCGTCGCTGAACGCCCGGCCCATCTCGCAGCTGGACGAGTGGCTGCACCGCATAACCGAGGAGCTGGCCGCTTACGACCGCGCCAATCCCGACGCGCCCTCGGCCCCATTCGCGGTCAACCAGATCGTCCACCGGACCAATAACCGGCTCGAGGAAGACATCGAGATGTGCGTGAAGCACAAGGCGCCGATCGTGATCACCTCGCTGGGTGCGCGCGAGGACCTCAACGCCGCGATCCATTCCTATGGCGGCATCACGATGCATGACGTCATCAACGACAAGCACGCCCACAAGGCGATCGAGAAGGGGGCCGACGGCCTGATTCCGGTCGCGGCCGGCGCGGGCGGTCACGCCGGCACGCTTTCGCCGTTCGCCCTGATCCAGGAAATCCGCCAGTGGTTCGACGGTCCGGTGGCCCTGTCGGGCTCGATCGCCTCGGGCCGCTCGATCCTGGCCGCCCAGGCCATGGGCGCCGATCTGGCCTATATCGGCTCGGCCTTCATCGCCACGACCGAAGCCAATGCGGCCCAGGCCTACAAGGAGATGATCGTCGACAGCCACGCCGACGACATCCTCTATTCCAACCTGTTCACCGGCGTGCACGGCAACTATCTGCGGCCGTCGGTGGTCAAGGCGGGCATGGACCCGGAGAACCTGCCCGTCAGCGACCCGTCAGCGATGAATTTCGGGTCGGGCGGCAACCAGGAAGCCAAGGCCTGGCGTGACATCTGGGGCTGCGGCCAGGGCATCGGGGCCATCGACGCGGTGCTCAGCGCCGGCGAACTCGTCGCCAAGCTCTCGCAAGAGTACGAGCAAGCCAAGGGTGAGCTGGCCGCCAAGACGGCGCTGACTTCGGGCCACCACCTGGCCTTCGCGGCCGAGTAGCGACACGCTGGAGCGGGTACGGGACGGGGATCGGCCACGGTCGGTCCCCGGCTCTGACAGCCGGGTGATCCTAGGGCGAGTTCAACGTCCTTGAGGTTCCCCGATGTTCGACGAAGCCACCCCGCGCCTGGGCCTGCCCTATGTGGTCGCCGCCCAGGCCCAGAAGCACATCCCCATCAATGAAAGCCTCGCCCGGCTGGACGGTCTGGTCCAGCTGGCGGTCGAGAGCCGCGCGCTCGCCGCCCAGCCCGCCAGTCCGGTCGCGGGCGGCTTCTGGATCCTGCCCGTCGGTGCGACCGGCGCGGTCTGGGCGGGGCAGGCGGCCGGGACCCTGATGCGGTTCGAGGCCGGGGCCTGGGAGGCGCTGACTCCGGCCGAGGGCGTCCTGGCCTGGATCAAGGACGAGAACCAGATGCTCGCCCATGACGGCGTCGCCTGGACGCCGCTGTCGACCACCTTCAAGAGCCTGACGGCCGCCGCCTCACCGGGCCTGGCCAATACCCGGCTGGAGATCCGCGAGGAGGAAACGACGCTGTCGGGCGCGACGACCTCGACGGTGATCGTCGTCCCCGCGCGGTCCATCGTGCTGGCGGTCTCGACCCGGACGACCGTCGCGGTGACCGGGGCGGCGTCCTACAACTGCGGCGTGGCCGGCGACGCCAGCAAGTTCGGCGGATCGCTGGGCGCCGCCAAGAACAGCAGCAATGTCGGGGTGATCGGCCCGACGGCCTATTATGCCGACACGCCGGTGCTGCTGACGGCTGCGGGCGGGAATTTCACCGCCGGCAAGGTGCGGGTGGCGATCCACCTGCTGCGGTTTGATGCGCCGGCCAGCGTGTAGTCTTTTTCCTCCCCCGTGAAACGGGGGAGGGGGACCACGAAGTGGTGGAGGGGGCGTGCCGCCGCCGCGACGCCCCCTCCGTCACGCCGCGTATTCGCGCCGCGCCACCTCCCCCGTTTCACGGGTGAGGAGGAATTGACCAAGGTCCAGCAAATCGCTAAACGCACCTCACCTTTGGGGAGTAGCCGCCCGCACCGATCAGCGGGCCCCGCCGTCAACACACTTGGTCCCATCTCCTGTTTGAGAGGGACCATGGCGCGGGGAGGGAAGCGATCATCCGCTTCCATGGCGAGACCAATGGCGCCGACTTCCTCCCGGGCTGGGTGGGACGTCGACGCTATTGGCATGCGCCCGGCCCGGAAGGTTACCTGACCGATGGAAGCTCTATTCGTTTCGGCCCTGGTCGTGGCCATCGCCGAGATCGGCGACAAGACCCAGCTCCTGGCCATCATCCTGGCCACGCGCTTCAAGAAGCCCGTCCCGATCATCCTGGGCATTCTGGTCGCCACCCTCGCCAACCACGCCCTGGCCGCCACGGCCGGCTATTGGGTGTCCGACCTGCTGAGCGGCAAGGCGTTCCAGTGGGCCATCGCCCTGTCGTTCATCGCCATGGCCGCCTGGGCGCTGATCCCCGACAAGGCCGATGACGAGGATGGCGCCAACGTCGGCCGCTACGGCGTGTTCCTGACCACCACCATCGCCTTCTTCCTGGTCGAGATGGGCGACAAGACCCAGATCGCCACCGTGGCCCTGGGCGCCAAGTTCCACAGCATTGTCTGGGTCGCCGCCGGCACCACCCTGGGCATGATGCTGGCCAACATCCCGGCGGTGTATCTGGGCGAGGCCGCCACCAAGATCGTACCGCTGAAATATGTGCGGATCGGCGCGGCGGTGATCTTTCTGGGGCTGGGTCTTTGGGGGATCGCCCAGGCGGCGGGCCTCTTCCGCTAGGACCCCAACGCCGGTTAAGGAAGGGCGTAGCAGGAGCCGCGCCCTTTCATGACCTCCGACGATCAGAACCTGCGCGGCTGGGAGTTCTGGATCGATCGTGGCGGCACCTTCACCGATATCGTGGCGCGGCGGCCGGATGGCTCGCTGGTCACCCATAAGCTGCTGTCGGAGAATCCCGAGCACTATGCCGACGCCGCCGTGGCGGGCGTTCGGGCACTGCTGCCTGAGGGCGCGAGCATCGACGCCGTCAAGATGGGCACGACGGTGGCCACCAACGCCCTGCTGGAACGCAAGGGCGAACCCACCGTGCTGGCGATCACCGCCGGCCACGCCGACGCCCTGCGCATCGGCTACCAAGCCCGGCCCAGGCTGTTCGACCGTCACATCGTCAAGCCCGAGGCCCTCTATGACCGCGTCGTCGAGATCGACGAGCGGATCAGCGTCGAGGGCGAGGTGCTGCGTCCGCTGGACGAGGCGTCCGCGCGGCAGGGTCTGCAGGCGGCCTTCGACGCCGGCTTCCGGGCCGTGGCCATCGTGCTGATGCACGGCTTTCGCTTCACCGATCACGAGGCCCGGGTCGGCGCCATCGCCCGCGAGATCGGCTTTTCGCAGGTCTCGATCAGCCACGAGGTCAGCCCGCTGATGAAGCTGATCGGGCGCGGCGACACCACGGTGGTCGACGCCTATCTGTCGCCGATCCTGCGCCGCTATGTCGACCGGGTGGCCGGCGAGTTGGGCGAAGAAACGCGACTGTTGTTCATGCAGTCCAACGGCGGCCTGACCGACGCGCGGGCGTTCCGGGGCAAGGACGCCATCCTGTCGGGCCCCGCCGGCGGCGTGGTCGGCATGGCGCGGACGGCGGCCCAGGCCGGGTTCGAGCGGGTGATCGGCTTCGACATGGGCGGCACCTCCACCGATGTCTGCCACTATGCCGGCGACTACGAGCGAGCGTTCGAGACCGTGGTGGCCGGCGTGCGGATGCGCGCGCCGATGATGAACATCCACACCGTGGCGGCCGGCGGCGGCTCGATCTGCGGCTTCGACGGCGCGCGCCTGCGGGTGGGCCCGGCCTCGGCCGGCGCGGTCCCCGGTCCGGCCGCCTATCGCCGGGGCGGGCCGCTGACGGTGACCGACTGCAACGTCATGCTGGGCAAGCTGCGGCCCGAGTTCTTCCCGGCCGTGTTTGGCCCCGACGCCGATCAGCCGCTTGACGCCGAGGCTGTGGCCCGCGGCTTCGACGCCCTGGCCGCCGACATCCTGGCCGCCACCGGCGAGGCGATGAGCCCCGAGGCCATCGCCGAGGGTTTCATCACCATCGCCGTCGAGAACATGGCCAAGGCCGTGCGGCAGATCTCGATCCAGCGCGGCTATGACGTCACCCGCTATGTGCTGGCCTGTTTCGGCGGCGCGGGCGGGCAGCACGCCTGTCTGGTGGCCGACGCCCTGGGCATGACCCAGGTGATGATCCATCCGTTCGCCGGGGTGCTGAGCGCCTACGGCATGGGTCTGGCCGACCTGCGCCTGATCCGCGAGGCGACGGTCGAGCGGCCTCTGGCCGAGGCGATCGCCGATCTGGCGCGCCAGGTCCAGGCGCTGTCGGCCGAGGCCGAGGCCGCCTTGCGCGCCCAGGCCGTGCCGATGGCGTCGCTGGAGACCGTGGCGACCCTGCGGGTGAAATATGCCGGCACGGACACGCCGCTGGTCGTGCCGCTGGCCGACGAAGCCGGCGTCCGCGCCGCGTTTGAACAGCAGCATCAGCGGCGCTTCGGCTTCATCGCGCCGACCACGGCCCTGGTGGTTGAAGCCCTTTCGGTCGAGGCCATCGGTCACGCCGACGCCGGCGCCGAACCAGACCTGGGGTCCGGCGCGTTTGGCGAGCCCGTGGCGCTGACCACCGTCGCGGTTCGCATGGCCGGTCAGGTCCGCGCCACGCCGGTGTTTGACCGCGAGGCGCTGGCCGTGGGCGCCGAAGTCACGGGCCCCGCCATCATCCGAGAAGCCACCGGCACCACCGTGGTCGAGCCCGGTTGGCGCGCCACGGTCGACGCTCGCCTGAACCTGATCCTCGACCGTATCGAGGCCTTGCCCAGCCGCCGCGCGATCGGAACCAAGGCCGATCCCGTGATGCTGGAGGTTTTCAACAACCTGTTCATGGCGGTGGCCGAGGAGATGGGCTTCGCCCTGCAGAACACCGCCTATTCGGTCAATATCAAGGAGCGGTTGGACTTCTCCTGCGCCCTGTTCGACCGCGACGGCAACCTGATCGCCAACGCGCCGCACATGCCGGTGCACCTGGGCTCGATGGGCGACAGCGTGCGGGCCATCCGCGAGGCGCGCGAAGCTGATGGTCGGGGCATGAAGCCCGGCGACGTCTATATGCTCAACGCCCCCTATAAGGGCGGCACCCACCTGCCGGACGTCACGGTGGTGATGCCGGTGTTCGACGCGGCGAGGGCTCTACTGTTCTACGTCGCCGCGCGGGGGCATCAGGGCGATATTGGCGGCACCACGCCCGGCTCGATGCCGCCCAATAGCCGCACGGTGGAGGAGGAGGGGGTTCTAATCGAGAACGTCCTGCTGGTCGAAGGCGGCCGGTTCCTGGAAGCGGAGACCCGCGCGCTCTTGGCCTCGGGCCGCTGGCCGGCGCGCAATCCCGACCAGAACATCGGCGACCTCAAGGCCCAGATCGCCGCCTGCGCGCGCGGGGCCGAGAGCCTGACCGGCTTGGTCGCCGAGTTCGGCCAGGATGTGGTCGAGGCCTATATGGCCCATGTGCAGGACAATGCCGAGGAGGCGGTCCGGCGCGTGCTGGCCACGCTGAACGACGGCGCCTTCGCCTATGAGTTGGACGACGGCTCGGTGGTGAAGGTCGCGATCACCATCGACCAGACGGCGCGCACCGCGCGGGTCGACTTCGCGGGGACCAGCGATCAGGTTCCGACCAACTTCAATGCCCCGGCCTCGATCTGCCGGGCGGCGGCCCTCTACGTGTTCCGCACCCTGGTCGATGACGAGATCCCGATGAACGACGGCTGCCTGCGGCCGGTGGAGCTGGTCATTCCCGAGGGCTCGATGCTGCGGCCACGCTATCCGGCGGCGGTGGTGGCGGGCAATGTCGAGACCAGCCAGGTGGTCGTGGACGCCCTGTATGGGGCTCTGGGGGTCATGGCGGGCGCCCAGGGGACGATGAACAACTTCACCTTCGGCGACGACCGCCGGCAATATTACGAGACCATCTGCGGCGGCTCGGGCGCCGGGCCGGACTTCGACGGGACGGACGCCGTCCAGACCCACATGACCAACAGTCGGCTGACCGATCCGGAGGTGTTGGAGACCCGCTATCCGGTGCTGGTCGAGGCCTTCTCGATCCGCCATGGCTCCGGCGGGGCGGGGCGTCATCACGGCGGCGACGGCGTGGTGCGCAAGATCCGCTTCCGCGAGCCGATGACCGCGACCTTGCTGTCCAACCGCCGACGCGTGCCGCCGTTCGGGCTTGAGGGCGGCGCGCCGGGCGCTCTGGGCAAGGCGCGGGTCGAGCGGGCGGACGGGCGGGTTCAGGCGATGGGCGCCACCGATCTGGTCGAGGTCGAAGCCGGCGACGCCATCGTCATCGAGACGCCCGGCGGCGGCGGTTGGGGCGCGCCGTGATGCGGCCCGCCGTTCTGTTCGTCTGCCTTGGCAATATCTGTCGCTCGCCCCTGGCCGAGGCGGCCTTTCGCGCCGAGGCGCAGAGCGTGGGGCTGACGGTCGAGATCGACTCCGCCGGGACGGGCGGCTGGCACAAGGGTCATCCGCCCGACCGCCGCGCCATCGCCGTGGCGGGGCGACACGGCGTGGACATCAGCGGTCTGCGGGCGCGCAAGGTGACGGCCGAGGACTTTCGCCGCTTCACCCATATCCTGGCGCTGGACCACGACAATCTGAAGACCCTTCGGGCCCTGCGGCCGGTGGACGGCGCGGCCGAACTGGGTCTGTTGCTGGATTTCGCCGAAGGCCTGGAGGGCCGGGCCGTCGCCGATCCTTACTACGGCAATGAGGCGGGGTTCGAGGTGACCTGGCGCGAGGTCGAGGCGGCGGCCAAGGGGTTGGCTCTTGCGTTGGCGCACTTGCCCCCTCCGCGCTGACGCGCTCCTCCCCCGCAGGGGGAAGATTAAGGGTTGGTGCGTTTCATCTTCTCCCTACGGGGGGAAGACGATCGCGAAGCGATCCGTGGGGGGGCAAGTGGCTAGGAGGCCCGCGTGGCCCGCTTTTCAAGCAGCAACAGCGTGAGCGTCACCACGAACCCGAACGCCAGCAGCCCGCCGGCCAGCGCATGCGCCTTGCCCCATTCCAGCGACTCCACCAGGCGGTAGATCTCGATCGACAGAACCTGGGTCTGGCCCGGAATGCCGCCGCCCAGCATCATCACCACGCCGAACTCGCCGATGGTGTGGGCGAAGGCGAGCAGAGCCGCCACGGCGTAGCCGGGCAGGGCGAGCGGCAGGGCGACGCGGGTAAAGCTCTCCCACCGCGAGGCCCCCAGGGTGGCCGCGGCCTCCAGCGGCTCGTCGCCGATCGCGATGAAGGCGTTGCGCAGGGGCTGGACCGCGAAGGGCAGGGAATAGATCAGCGAGCCGATCACCAGCCCCTGAAAGGTGAAGGCCAGGGTGCGGATCCCGAACAGCTGCTGCAGCGGCGCCATCAGCACACTGTGAGGGCCCAGCGCGATGAGCAGGTAAAAGCCCAGCACCGTCGGCGGCAGCACGATCGGCAGGGCGACCACGGCGCCGACCACCGGCCGCCAGTTCGAGCGTCCTCGGGCCAGCCACCAGGCCAGGGGCGTGGCCACGACCAGCAGCAGGGCGGTGGTGACGCCCGCCAGCTTGATCGTCAGCCAAGCAATCTCGATCATGGGATCAGCGAACCTCGTAGCCGTAGCGCCTGATGATGGCCTTGGCGTCCTGGGTCTTCAAGAAGGCCAGGAAGGCCTTGGCCGCGCTATTGTCGGCGCCGGTCTTCAGCAGCAAGGCCTGCTGGTCGATCGGGGTGTGGTCGGCGGCGGGCACCAACCAGCGCGAGCCGCCCGGGGCGTTGATCACCTGGGACAGGGCCACGAAGCCCACCTCCGCGGCGCCGGTCTGCACATATTGGAAAGCCTGGGTAATCGACGAGCCGGTGACGATCTTGGGCTTCAAGGTGTCGTAGAGTTTCAGCCGGGTCAGGGTCTCGACGGCGGCCTGGCCGTAGGGCGCGGCCTTGGGATCGGCGATGGCCAGTTTCTCGAACTTGCCTTTGGCCAGCACGGCGCCCTTGGCGTCGACCAGACCCGGGGTCTTGCTGAACAGCACCAGCCGGCCCGTGGCGTAGGTGAAGCGCGTGCCGGCCACGGCCAGGCCGTCGGCCTCGGCCTTGGTCGGGCGCTCGGCGTCGGCCGACAGGAACACCTCATAGGGCGCGCCATTGGCGATCTGGGTGTAGAACTGGCCCGACGCGCCGAAGCTCAGGATCGCCTTGTGGCCGGTCTTGGCCTCGAACCGGGCGGCGATGGCCTTGGCCGGTTCCGTGAAGTTGGCCGCGACCGCCACCTGGGTTTCGCCAGCCAAGGCCGTAGCCCCCAGCATCAGCGATAGCGCGGCGGTGAGCACGACGGCGAGCAGCGGGCGGCGGTTCAGCATGCGGGTTTCCAGATACGGGCTTCTGGGCGCGGCTTGGCGAAGGCCCTGCCGTTCGGTTATGTAGTGCGTCTACATAACGAGGTTTTGGCATGCCGTTCAGGTCCTTTTTGCTCGCCGCGGTTTGTTTCTTGTCGCCTGTGGCCGCGACGGCCCAGGAGGCGACGGCCCAGGAGGCGACGACCTGCGTGACCCAGGACGCCGACCTTCCGGCGGAGCTCGCGGGGTGGCCGGCGAAGATCTCGCTGACCGCGGCCTCCGGCGCGCCGGGCCTTTCCCAGGCGGCCTTGACGCCCGGCCAGGCCTATCTGGCGACCCTGGCGTCGACCTCTGCGGTGACCTATCTGGCCCCGCCCGAAAAGCCCGGCGATCCGGCCACTCATGGCGGTCTTTTCGATCTGACCGTTCCGACGGCGGGAACCTATGTCGTCGCCCTGGGCGCGGCCGGGTGGATCGACCTGCTACGCGACGGCGCGTCCGTACCATCCGCCTTCCATAGCCACGGTCCGGCCTGCTCGACCGTGCGCAAGATCGTGGGCTTTGAGCTTCAGCCCGGCCGTTACGGGGTGCAGATCGCGGGAAGCGTTCCCGCGATCCTGCCGATCATGGTCGCCAAGCGGCCCTAGCGGCTGGCGATTCCGCCTCGGCGCGTTATGACGGGCGATCGGTCTCGGAGGTGTGCGATGTCCGTCGAAGGTGATCTCAGCGCCAGTCTGGTCTTGCGGCGCGGCGCCCTGGCGCG
>JAHINZ010000358.1 GCA_018895795.1 Alphaproteobacteria bacterium | reverse complement strand
TGAGCGGTCTGGGCCAGGGCGGGCGCGGCGGCGCCGCAGAGCAGCAGCGAAAGCAGGACGGCGCGGCCGCGGGCGTTCAAGGTCATGGGTGGTTCCTGTGCGACGGGCAAGGCTAGGGCGGCGCGAGTGTCGCCCGCAAAGGTGGCCGGGCGGAGGCAAAGACCTATCGCCCCTCAATGGGTCTGCCAACACGTTCAGGCCGTTCTGGAGGTTTCTCTTGGCCTTCCGACCCGCTGGCGGGTTATTGCAGGACATGGCTAAACCGCGCTCGCCCAAATCGTCGAAATTCCCCGCCGCTCCCAAGCCGCCGCAAGGCTTGCCGGATCGCGAGACCCTGCTGGCCTTCCTGCGCAGCGCCGGCGAGAGCGGCAAGGCGGACATCGCCCGCCACTTCGGGCTCAAGGGCGTCGATCGCCGGGCCCTGCGCGAAATGCTGCGTGAGTTGGAAGCCTCGGGCGATCTGGGCAAGCGCGGCCGCAAGGGCTTCGCCGAGGCCGGCTCGCTGCCGCCGGTGGGCGTGGTCGACGTGGTCGATCGCGACAATGACGGCGACATGTTCGTCAAGCTGACCAAGTCGGGCGACGATGCGCCGCTGGTGCGGCTGTCGCCGGCCCGCAACGAGAACGCCGGCGGCGCGCCGGGCATGGGCGACCGCCTGCTGGTGCGCTTCGAGCGCCTCGAAAACGGCGAGATGGAAGCCCGACTGATCAAGAAGCTGGGCCAGAGCGCCCACAAGATCCTCGGCGTGATCCGCAAGCACCGCCGCGAGATCCGCGTCGAGCCGGTGGACCGCAAGTCCAAGGAAAGCCTGATCCTCAACGAGCAGGAGGCCAAGGACCTCAAGGACGGCGATCTGGTCATCGCCCAGGTCGGCACGGCCGCCGGTCGCTATGGTCCCAAACAGGGCAAGGTGCTGGAGGTGGTGGGCCGCGAGGACGATCCGCGCGCCGCATCCTTGATCGCCATCCACAGCCACGGCATCCCGACCGGCTTTTCGGAAGAGGCCGAGGCCGAGGCGGCCGCCGCCAAGCCGCCCACCCTGGAAGGGCGCGACGACCTGCGCGACCTGCCGTTCATCACCATCGATCCGGTCGACGCCCGCGACCATGACGACGCCGTCTATGCCCATCCCGACCCCGACGCCGGCAATCCGGACGGCTGGATCGTCTGGGTGGCCATCGCCGACGTCGCCGCCTATGTCCGCCCCGGCTCGGCCCTCGACAAGGAAGCCCGCGAGAAGGGCAACAGCGTCTATTTCCCCGACCGGGTCGAGCCGATGCTGCCCGAGGTGCTGTCCAACGGCCTTTGCTCACTGCGCGAAGGCGAGAACCGCGCCACCCTGGCGGTGCGGATGGTGTTCGACGCCAATGGCCGCAAGAAGAGCCACCGCTTCGTGCGCGGCCTGATGCGCAGCGCCGCCAAGCTGTCCTATGAGCAGGCCCAGGCCGCCATCGACGGCGTGGTCCCGCCCGACGGCCAGGACGGCGACAAGGCCGGTCCGCTGCTGGACCCGGTCCTGAAACCGCTGTGGACCGCCTTCCGGCTGATGGGCAAGGGACGCGAGATCCGCTCGCCCCTGGCCATCGAGAGCGACGAGCGCAAGATCGTCATCACCCGCGAGGGCGAGATCGCCTCGATCAACCGCCGCCCCAGCCTCGAGGCCCACAAGCTGATCGAGGAGATGATGATCCAGGCCAATGTCTCGGCCGCCGAGAGCCTGGAAGCCAAGCGCACGCCGCTGATCTATCGCGTCCACGACACGCCCAGCCAGGAGAAGGTGCAGAACCTGGCCGAGTTTCTGGCGACGCTGGAGATCAAGTGGAGCAAGGGCGAGGCGCCCCAGACCCACCGCTTCAACAAGCTGCTGGACGAAACCCGCGACGGGCCGCACGCCGCCATCGTCAACGAGGTGGTGCTGCGCACCCAGATGCAGGCCCACTACAGCTCGGACAATCTGGGCCATTTCGGCCTGAACCTGGCCAAGTACGCCCACTTCACCAGCCCGATCCGCCGCTATGCCGACCTGATCGTCCACCGGGCCCTGATCCGCGCCCTGAATCTGGGAAGCGACGGCCTGACCGATCAGGACATCAGCCAGATCAAGGACACGGCCGAGGTCATCACCTTCGCCGAGCGCCGGGCCATGGCCGCCGAGCGCGACGCCACCGACCGCTATATCGCCGCCTTCCTGTCCGACCGGGTGGGGGCGACCTTCAACGGCCGCATCACCGGCGTCACCCGCTTTGGCCTGTTCGTGAAGCTGGACGAGACCGGCGCCGACGGCCTGATCCCGGTCTCGACCCTGGGCCAGGAGTTCTTCGTCCATGACGAGCGCATGCACGCCCTGGTCGGGGAGCGCACCGGCAAGCGCTGGCCGCTGGGCCTGCAGGTCGAGGTCAAACTGGTCGAGGCCACCCCGGTGACCGGCGGCCTGCTGTTCGAGATGCTGACCCCGCCCCTGCCCGCCGACCCCAAGGCCCCGCTGCCCCGCCTGGGCGCGAGGCGTCAGGCGGCGGTCAAGCCGCGCGGCGGCCTGCCCAAGGGCGTGCGGCGCGGCAAGCGGCGGTAAGTTGCTGTGGATGATGCTCCCCCTCTGGGGAAGCTGTCGCGGAGCGACTGAGGGGGTCTACTCGGCTTAGGCCGCGCGAGCCCCCTCCGGCCCTCTGGGCCACCTCCCCCGAAGGGGGAGGATCTGTAGTTACGGCAGGCTGTTGATCGCCGCTTCCAGGCGATCGGCCATCAGGATCTGATCCGAGACCGAGGGGTGCCCATGGCAGCCGGTCTTGGCCATGCCAGTGATCCGAACCGGCGTCGCCAGACCCGGCGCCACGGCGTCGATCTGCCGGACCACCTCGGCCACGTCGTCAGCGAACAGGTCGCCGGCGATCAGCAGGAACCTCGCCTGCGGCTGGCGCGCCGCCACGGCGTTCAGGAAGGCGACATAGCCGTCGCGATAGGCCGTCCGCAGCGCCGTCTGGTCGGCCCAGGCCTCGCCCGGCTTGACCGGCGTCGAGAAGTCGTTGGTCCCCAGCCCCACCACGATCACCTGCGGACGCCAGGCATCATCCGCCGCGACGCGCGGGGTCGCCTCGCCGGGGATCAGGCGATCATACAGGGCCGGCAGGGGTTCGCCCGGGGCCAGACCCGCATAGTTGCGCACCACGCCCCGCCCCGAGAACGCGACGATCCGATAGTCGGCGTCCAGACGACGGGCCAGCACCGGCCCGAAGGCCAGGCTGGTGTCGGTCAGGTCATGCACCTGGGCCTCCGTGCAAGCGAACGCCGTGGAGCGCACGCCGTAGCCCACCGTGTAGGAGTCGCCGATGAACTCGATGCGTCTGCCGCGCGCGACCTCCGGCAAGGCCTGGGCGTCGGGGCCGGCGAAGAAGCCCAGAAAGCGGGCCGATCCGCTCTGGCTCTCGGTCAGCTTGTCCAGACGAACCTTGTGGGCGCCGGGACCCAGACCGGTGAAGCTGAGGCGCGCCGCGCCCGGCTTGATCAGCTCGGCCCGGGTCTGGCCGTCGATGGACACCGCCAGGTGCTCCTGGGCGGCGTCGACCGCGACCTCGACCGAGCCGCCCTGGAACCGGCCTTCGACATAGACCCCCGGCCAGCCAAAACGCAGGGCGCCGTCGGGCTCGGCCACGACCCGGCCGCCGACGTGAACCGGCAGGCGCTCGCCCGCCAGGGACGGCGTCGCGCCGAGCGACAGGCTCGCGGCGACCGCGAGAAGGGCAAGCTTGAGTGGCGAGATCATGCCGACGTCTTGCCATGGCCCGAAGCCCGACGCCACACGCTGCGCCCTTGGGCGCGGCCGCGAATGCCGGTAACAGGTTCAGCCATGCGCGCAGAACTCGACCCCTTTCACGCCATCGCCATCAGCCGGCTGGCCCATCAGCTGAAGGCCGAAGGCCGTTCGATCATCCATATGGAGTTCGGCCAGCCCTCGACCGGCGCGCCCCAGGCCGCCATCGCCCGCGCCCACCAAGTGCTGGACACCGATGGCATGGGCTATTGGGAAAGCCCGGCCCTGAAGGCCCGCATCGCCCAGCGCTATGACGACCTGCACGGCGTCAAGGTCGATCCCGAACAGATCATCCTGACCTGCGGCGCCTCGCCGGCCCTGGTCATGGCCCTGGCCTCGGCGTTCGAGGTCGGCGACCGCGTCGCCCTGGCCCGCCCCGGCTATGTGGCCTATCGCAACACGCTGAAGGCCCTGAACCTGGTCCCGGTCGAGATCGCCTGCGGTCCCGAGGATCGCTACCAGCTGACCGCCGCCCACCTGGAAGCGCTGGATCCGCCCCCGGCCGGCGTCATCGTCGCCAGCCCGGCCAACCCGACCGGCACGATCATCGCCGACGACGAGATGGCGGCCATCGCCAGGGTCTGTCGCGAACGCGGCATCCGCATCGTCAGCGACGAGATCTATCACGGCCTAAGCTATGTCGGCCCGGTCCGCTCGATGTTGGAATTCGAGCCCAAGGCCTTGATTGTTAACAGTTTCTCGAAATATTTCAGCATGGTCGGCTGGCGGCTGGGCTGGCTGCTGTCGCCGCTGGACCACGTCCATCGGGCCCGGGCCTATATGGGCAACCTGTTCCTGACCGCTCCCTCGCTGAGCCAGCACGCCGGCCTGATCGCCATGGACTGCACAGGCGAGCTGGAGGGCCATGTCGAGGTCTATCGCACCAACCGCCGGCTGCTGCTCGACGCCCTGCCCGCCCTGGGCCTGGCCCGGATCGCGCCGCCGGACGGGGCCTTCTACATCTGGGCCGATATCGGCCACCTGACCGACGACTCGATGGCCTTCTGCAAGCAGCTGCTGACCGACACCGGGGTGGCCACCGCGCCGGGGATCGACTTCGACCCCGTCGAGGGCCACCGGTTCATGCGGTTCAGCTTCGCGGTGTCGACGGCCGAGGTGGAAGAGGCGCTGCGTCGTCTGGTTCCATGGTTCGCGGCGCGAGCCGCCAGTCCAGCCGCATCGCCAGGAAGGTGAACGATCCCGACCAGCCGATCAGGATCAGCCCGGCCAAGGGCTCCAGACTGGCGATCAGGCGCAGCGGACCGACCGGATAGACGTCGCCCACCCCCTGGGTGGTGAAGGCCTCGATCGAGAAATAGAACAGCTGGCTGGCGCTCATCCTCGCCGCGCCGACGAAGCTGCCCAGGTGCAGGACGCGCTCGCCAAAGGCGTAGCCCCCGGCGAACGCCCCCGCTTCAAAGATGTGGGCGATGATCAGGCCGAAGATCACCAGCAGGATCTTCAGGGGCCCGGAGACCGTCAGCCTGTCCTGTATGCCGGACAGACCGCGCAGCGCCTGGAAGTGGATCGCCACCGCGACCGAGATCAGCACCAGGGCCAGGGCGAAGGCGTAGAAGTCCGCCATGATCCGTTCCTTCTCACACGCGACGCGGTCGTTCGCGAAAGCCTATGTCGGCGCCATTCGGGCCCAATTATGATCGGGCGCGGAGGGCGGTTCAGGCGGTTTTGCGGCAAGCGCCACTTGCCCCCACCGGGCCGCTCCGCGACCGTCCGCCCCCGGAGGGGGCGGATGAAATCCTCTTCCCCCTAAGGGGGAGGAGCGCGTCAGCGCGGAGGGGGCGAGGCCGCGGATCTACTTCCGGTCCAGATAGTCCAGCGCCATGAACACCTCGGCCTTTACGCCGGTCTCGAAAACCTCCTCGTCGACGTCGAAATAGGGCGAGTGGTTGGCCGGCGCGCCGGCGGCGGGGACGCCCTTGGGACGGCCGCCCAACTGTACGAACACCGCCGGAACCTTCAGGGCGTAGAGCGAGAAGTCCTCGGCGCCGGTCACCAGCGCGGCATTGTCGTCGACCTTGCCGGGCGAGGCCTTAAGCAAGCTGGCCTTCACCCAGCTGGACAGTTCGGGATTGTTGTAGGTCACCGGATAGGGTTGGCTGAACACCGCCGTGGCCTTGGCGCCGTAGCGATCGCCGATGGCGGCGACGGCCTTGGTGACCTTGTCGATCAGCTCGGCCTTCCGCTCCGGCGTGAAGGTGCGCATCGTCCCTTCCATCTTCAGGTCTTCGGGGATGATGTTGCTGCGCAGACCCATATTGATCATGGCGATGGTCACCACCGAGGGCGAGACGCCCACATCCACCTGACGGGCGGCGATCTGGTTGATGGCCTGGACGATGTCGGCGGCGACGCTGGACATGTCGATCCCGGCCCAGGGCCGCGCGCCGTGGGTCTGCTTGCCCTTGACGGTGATGGTCAGGCGATCAGCCCCGGCATAGAAGCCGCCGGCCCGGTAGTTCAGCAGATGGGCGTCGGCCGGGCCGATATGCAGGCCGAAGATCGCGTCGACCTTGGGCTGGTCCAGCGCCCCATCCTGGATCATCAGCTTGGCGCCGCCTTCCTCGCCGGCCTGCGGGCCTTCCTCGGCGGGCTGGAAGATCAGCACCACCGTGCCCTTGATGTCGGCCTTCATGCCGGCCAGCACCGTGGCGGTCCCCAGCAGCATGGCCACATGGGTGTCGTGGCCGCAGGCGTGCATCACCGGGACGGTCCGACCTTCCCAGGTGGCGGTGGCCTTGGAGGCGAACGGCTCGCCGGTCTTCTCCTCGACCGGCAGGGCGTCCATGTCGGCGCGCAGGGCGACCACCTTGCCGGGCTTGCCGCCCTTGAGGATCCCGACCACGCCGGTCTTGCCGACGCCTTCGCGCACCTCGAAGCCCAGAGCCTTCAGCTCCTTGGCGATCAGGGCGGCGGTGCGGACCTCCTGATTACCCAGTTCGGGATGTTCATGGATGTCGCGACGCCAGGCGACGACCTTGGGCTGGACGGCCTTGGCGGCGGCCTCGATCTTCGCCGACGAGGGCGCGGCGAGGGCCGGCGCACCGAAAGCCAGGCCGGCCATGATCGCCAGCGTCGAAACCCGTACAGACATGAGTCATCCCCTTGAAAAGCGAGCGGAGAGTGGGACGCTTGCATCAAGGCGGTCAAGCTGACGCTACGGCCGGCTAGCCGAAGGCCGCAATCGGGCTAAGCTTGAACCATGGATGAGCCGATCGACGCCAAATTCGACACGATCCACGACGCCGCCGTGCGCGAACCGGGGACCGGCGTGCTGCGACCGCGCCACGCCGCCACCCTGATCATCGTCCGCACCGACGCGGCCAAGCCGCGCCTGCTGATGGGCCGACGCGCCGGCGGCCACGCCTTCATGCCCGACAAGTGGGTGTTCCCCGGCGGCCGGGTCGATCGCGGCGACTATCGCGCCCCGGCCGCCTCGGAACTGAGTCCCGAAACCGTCGCCCGGTTGACGCACCAGCCGCGCCACCCTTCCCCGGCCGCCCTGGCCCGCGCCCTGGCCCTGGCGGCGGTGCGGGAGACCTTCGAGGAGACCGGCCTGCTGCTGGCCAAGGCCGCGCCCTCACGGCCCGGCGCGGGGCCCTGGCGGCCGTTCTTGGCCCAGGGCGCCCTGCCTGACCTGGCGGCCCTGGCCTTCGTCGCCCGGGCCATCACGCCGCCCTATCGCACCCGTCGCTTCGACGCCCGATTCTTCATGGCCCCGGCCGAGTCGCTGCTGAGCCTGGAGCGCCAACCCGATTGCGGCGAGCTGGACGAGATCGCCTGGGTGGATTTCGACGAGGCCCTGGCCCTGGACCTGCCCAACATCACCCGCTTCGTGGTCGGCGAGATCGGCCAGAGGCTCAAGGATTCCAGCCGCCCGGCGCCGTTCATGCGGTTCCTGAACGGTGCGCGGAACCTGACCTATGTCTGAGCCGCGCCGGCGCCGGATCGGCAATTGACTTTGGCCGGGTGATGAGTATGTTCCGCGCCTCTCATTTCCAGCGCGCGGGAACCCTGCGCGACACCGCAGGGATTCGACCATGGCCAAACCGGCTTCAATCAAGATCCGCCTGAACTCCACGGCGGATACCGGCTTCTTCTACGTGACCAAGAAGAACGCGCGCACCAAGACCGAGAAGATGGTGCTGAAGAAGTACGATCCGGTCATCCGCAAGCACGTCGAATTCAAGGAAGGCAAGATCAAGTAAGATCTGCCCTACCGGTACGACATACGAAAACGCCCGGCCAGCGATGGCCGGGCGTTTTTGATTCCGGGCGGCGGCCCTGCTGTCAGGTTCCGCCGAAAACGAAATCGGCCTTCCAATAGCCTTTGGCCGGATCAAGGATATCGATCGAGAACGGCGCCGAGCCGTCGGCGAGGTCGGTCAGCCAAGCGGCGTTCGAACGCGCCATGACCCCGACATCGGCCTTTTCGGCCTCGGCGAGCAGCCATCCGACCATCGCCGCCTTGGTCCCCTGGCCATTGGCGCCGTCACCGCCATAGGACGCGAAATAGTCGACGCGGCTATCGATCAGAGCATGGATCTTGGCGTCAGCAGGCGCTGACCCAAAGATGGCCTTGTACGCCTCGCGCGTAGCGTCAAAGAGGCTCAGCGCACCATACTTGGCCGCAAACGAATCCTTGCCCTCGCCCACCTTGCCCAGATTGACCGCGAAATTGATGTAGCGGTTCTCCAGATTGAAGCTCTGGTAGTA
>JAHINZ010000028.1 GCA_018895795.1 Alphaproteobacteria bacterium | reverse complement strand
TATCGGCTCTGGGCCGAGCACCTGAGGTTTGGCTACTACGATCATCCCCCCATGATCGCCTGGTGGATCCGGCTGGGTGTCACTCTGGTCGGCGACAATCCTCTAGGCGTGCGTCTGGCGCCGGTGCTCGCGACCGGCCTCGCGACCTGTTTCGTCGCGGCCCTGGCCAGCACCCTCGGCGCCAGCCCGTCCACGGCCCTGCGTTCAGCCGTCTGGTACAATGCGACAACGACCATCGGCCTGGGTGGTATCCTCGCGACCCCAGACGCGCCGGCGACGTTTTTCTGGATCGTGACGCTCTGGTGCTTGGCCCGGATCTGGGCCGGCCGTTCTCCGGCTTGGTGGCTGGCTGCGGGTTTGGCGGCGGGGCTGGCGCTCCTTTCCAAGTACTCGGCGCTCTTCCTGGCCCCTGGCGTGCTGCTTTGGCTGAGTTTGACGCCGGACGGTCGCCGGATGCTGAGAACCTTCTGGCCTTGGGCGGCAGCTGTCCTCGCCCTGGCGATCTTCGGTGTAAACGTCGCGTGGAACGCCGATCACCATTGGATCACGTTCGCCAAGCAGTTCGGCCGGGTGGCGGCCTCCGGTCTGTCTTCGACCTATCTGCCTGAGCTGCTGATCAGCCAGTTTTTACTTATCAATCCGATGATCGCGATCTACGCCGTTCGCGGCGTGAGGCTGGGCTGGCGCGGCCGGGCCGCACCGGTATCGGTTCATCTCCTGCTGCTGGTCGCGACCAGCGCCCCCTTCGTCGCCTACCTGCTGTTGCACAGCCTGCATGATCGCGTACAGGGCCATTGGCCGGTCCCGGTCTATGCGTCCCTGGTCATCTGCGCCGTCGTCGCGGCGGAGCAGGGGTCCAAGACCCTGGCGGCGCGCGTACTGAGAGGCGTCGCTGTCGCGTGTGGTTTCGGCCTTTCCGGTCTGGCGCTCCTCTACATGGCCGCGCCGCCGTCGCGCAGTCTCGACGGTCTTGACCCGACCCTACCGCTGCGGGGTTGGCGGGAGTTGTCCAGGGCGATCGACCAGCGGCGGGGCGAGCAGCAGGCGGCCTGGATCGGTACGGTCAGCTATGGGTCGCTCGCGCAGTTGTCGGCGGAGCGCCGGATCGCCGCCCCGATCATTCAGATCACGGAGCGCCGCCGCTACGATGGCGTCACGTCCGCCCATCCCGATCTCAGTCGTCCAGGGCTGATTGTCGATCTGGCGCGCCGCATGACCCCCGAAGACTTACAGCGCTGTTTTTCGCGCGTCACCTTTGTCGGACTGATCGAACGCGGCGCGCCGGGCGCCCGAAAGACCGCTCGCTACGCGACCTACCGGGTCTCTGGTCCGCGAGTGGACGTCTTGCGGGATGGATGTCCTGACGATCCCGCTGACCTCAAGACACGTTAGAACCACGGACGCCCCTGGGAGCGTTCCAACCTGCGAATCCTCGCCTCGAAGCGCGAGTCATGGTTCCTGTGCCCTGACGATCCGCAGGGCCCAAGATTATAGGATTGAGGATTCGTGCTGTCTCGTCTTCCGATCTTCAGTTTGGCCGCGCCGAGCGCCTCCCGGGTCCAGGAACCTTACTTGATGACCGCCGTTCGGTTCGCCGGTGTTCCCAGCGCCGTGATCGGCATCGGCCTGCTGTTGGCGGGGTGCGCGCACTATCGGGCCGTCCCGATCCGGCTGGACGCCTATCCGACCGCCCTCGACGCCCGCCAACTCGACCAGAAGCCGATCGGGGCGGCATGGACAACCGGCGATCTGTTGGCCGCAGGTCTGGCGCGCAACGCCACGATCACCGAGGCCGCCGCCAAGTATCGAACCGCCATGGCGGCGGCGAAGACTTCGCGCGTCGCGCCGAGCCTGAGTCTGACCCTGACAGCTGAATATTCCAGGGATCCCAAGCCCTGGCTCTATGGCTTCGGCGGCGATCTGCCGCTGGACATCGGCGGACGGCGCGGCG
The DNA here is from genome assembly GCA_018895795.1 of Alphaproteobacteria bacterium. GTDB lineage: Bacteria > Pseudomonadota > Alphaproteobacteria > Caulobacterales > Caulobacteraceae > Caulobacter. The sequence goes on along the minus strand of JAHINZ010000028.1, from coordinate 3,269 downwards.
AGCGGCTCACCGCCGCCGACCTGACGGCGGTGCAGGCGCTCTATGCCTACGGAGAGACCGTCTGGACCGTGCGCATGGCTCTGACCCGCGCCCGGGCCGACCGGATTTCGGCTGACGCCGAGCTGGTCTTGGCTCAGCAACTGGAGGCGATGCGTCAGGCGCGCGCCGAGCGTCTCGATCGACGGGTTGCGGTGGGTGAGGATGACCGAGCCTTGGCCCTGACCGCGCGAACCGACCTGTCGGCTGTCCATCGACGGATTGCCGACGCGCGGGCGCGACGCGTTCAGGCTGATGTTGCCCTGGCCCAGGCTCTGAGCGTTCCCGTCGCGGCGGTGGCGAACTTGGTCCTGGCCGCGCCAATTTCGCCGCCACCCGGGCTGGACTTGACCCAGGCGCGCCGCGAGGCCGCCTTGACCCGTCTCGATGTGCTCAAGGCGCTGGTTGACTACGACCTAGCTGAAAGCGCGTTGAAGCTCGAGGTCGCCAAGCAGTATCCAGAGATCCATCTGGGACCTGGCTATACTTGGGATCATGGCGTTGCAAAATTGCCGTTCAATCTGAGCTTGGCGCTGCCGCCCAATGACCTGAACCGGGCGGCTATCGCTCAGGCCGAAGCCAAGCGCGCCGAGGCCGGGCGATCCTTGGAAGCCGTCCAGGCCCTGGCTTTGGCGGCGGTCGATCAGGCGCAGGCCGTCTTGAACGCGTCGCGAACCACTGAGGCCTTGGTCCGCGAGCGTGACTTGCCGATCGCTCGGCGGCTTGCGGCCGCCGCGGCGCTTGGACTCAAAGCCGGGGAGATCGACAGGGTCGATGACCTCGCCGCCCAGGCGACCGTGCTGGAGGTCGAGCTGTCGCTGTTGGACGCCGCGCGCGCGACGTCCGGCGCCGAAATCGCTCTGGAGGATGCTTTGCGCACGCCGTTCGACGCGACCGAAACCCAATGGCTGAAGGACGCGACCCGCGACCTCGGAGGCGGACAATGATCAAGCTTGGTGCGCCTTTGGTCGTTATGGGGTTGCTGCTCGCCAGTCCCGTATGGGCGGTTGATGTGCGGGTCGTGCAGATCAGCGCGGCGACCCAAAAACGACTCGGCGTCGAAGCCGCGCCCCTTGTGGCGGCACGCCATCGCGCCACGGTTTCGGGCTTTGCCCGGGTCGTCGATCCGACGCCGCTGGCGGTGCTGGACAGCGACCTCGCGAGCGCCGAGGCCGCCGCCCAGGCCTCGCGGGCCGAGGCGGCGCGTACAAAGGGTCTGGCGGCGGCCGACGCCACGGTTTCGCTGAGGGTCGCCCAAGCGGCCCAGGCCCAGGCCGGCGCCGATAACGCCCGGGTGACCCTGCTGCGCCGCCGTATTGGCCTGGAATGGGGCCCGGTCTTCGCGAGGGACGCCGGCCGGGCACGACTGATCGCTGAGTTGGTGGCGGGACGCGCGGCTCTGGTCCGTATCGATGCGCCGGCCGGTGTCGCCGGCGCGCGAGAAGCGGAGATGCGGCTCAGTGGGGGTGACACCGTCAATATCGCGATCCTGGGGCCAGCCCGCACGGCCGATCCGCGGGGTCAGACCGGTGGCCTGATTGGTGTTGTGAGAGGCCCGGTCGCCGCCGAACTGGGTGTGGGGATGTCCGCGCCCGTCACGCTGTCGGGCGGAGCGACAAGCCTGGGCGTGATGGTGCCGCGTGGCGCTTTGATCCGCACCGATGGCCAGACCTTCGCCTATGTTCGCCGTGACGCTACGCATTTCGAGCGCCGAGCTCTGGTCGCGCCCAGTCCGCAGCCCGACGGACTGTTCTCCGCCGGTGGTTTCTCGGCGGGAGAGGCGGTCGTTGTCTCGGGCGCGTCCGCGCTGCTGGCCGCCGAACACACGCCCGTGGACGAGGACTAGATCATGCTCAGCGCCGTCGTTCGCTGGGCCCTGGCGCGCCCGCGTTTGGTGGCCGCCGCCGCCTTGCTTCTGTTCATCTATGGCTGCGTGGTCCTGACCCACGCCAAGTTTGATGTCTTTCCGGAGTTCGTGCCCGCCCAGGCCGAGATCCAGACCGAGGCCCCTGGCCTGACCGCCGAACAGGTCGAGCAGTTGGTCACGCGCCCCGTCGAACAGGCGGTCAACGGCGCGGCCGGTGTGGCGACGGTACGCTCTCAGTCCATCCAGGGCATCTCGATTGTCAGCGTGATCTTCGCCGAGGGCTCCGAGCCCTACCGGGCCCGTCAGGTGGTGGCGGAGGCGTTGGGCGAGGTGACGACCAGCCTGCCGGCCGGCGTGCAGCCGCCGAAGGTCTCGCCCTTGACCTCCTCGACCATGGATCTGCTGAAGATCGGCTTCACCTCCGACAAGCTCAGCCCCCTGGAATTGCGTGATCTGGTGCAATGGACCGTGCGACCGCGCCTGATGGCGGCGGCCGGAGTGGCTCGGGCGACAGTCTATGGCGGCCAGGTGCGCCGTTTCGAGGTGCGCGTGCGTCCTGATGATCTGGCGGCGCGCGACCTGTCCCTCGACGATATCGTCAAGGCGGTCAGGGCTGCCACGGGTGTGGCGGGCGGCGGCTTTATCGATACGCCCCAGCAGCGGATCCTGATCGAGGCGCGGGGACAGGCGATGACGCCGGCCGACATCGCCGCTGCGCCCGTTCCCGGCGCCCCGGGCCTGGCCCCCGTTCGGATCGGCGACGTGGCCGACGTGATCTCCGCGGCTGGGCCCGATGTCGGAGACGCCGTTGTGATGGGCAAGCCCGGCGTGCTGATCAGTCTGTCGAGTCAGTACGGCGCCAATACTCTCGACGCCACCCACGCCGCCGAGGCGGCGATGGCCGAACTCAGACCCGCCCTGGAAGCCCAGGGGGTGAAGATCAACGCCAACCTGCACCGACCGGCCAACTTCATTTCGGCCGCCCTGGGCGGCATCGCCGAGGACCTGGTGATCGGCGCGGTGCTGATCGCCGTCGTCCTGCTGCTGTTCATGCGGGACCTGCGCACGGTTTTGGTGTCGTTCGTCTCGATCCCGCTATCCCTGCTGACGGCCGTGATCGTGCTCGACGCTTTGGGCTGGACGATCAACACCATGACCTTGGGCGGTCTGGCCGTCGCGTTGGGCGTGGTGGTCGACGACGCCGTGATCGACGTGGAAAACATCGTCCGTCGCTTGCGCGACCGCGGCGAAGCCCTGGCCGCGGACGTGGTGCTGGCCGCGTCGTTGGAAGTGCGCGCGCCGGTGATTTACGCGACCGTGGTCGTGGCGCTGGTGCTGGTTCCGGTGCTGATGCTGGGCGGGCTGC
>JAHINZ010000357.1 GCA_018895795.1 Alphaproteobacteria bacterium | reverse complement strand
GCCCCGGCGGCCTGATCGAGGTCAAGCTCGAGAACGGCGCCAGCCTGAAGTCGCGCAGCGTGATCCTGTCGACCGGCGCCCGCTGGCGGAACGTCAATGTCCCCGGCGAGACCGAATACAAGAACCGGGGCGTGGCCTATTGCCCGCACTGCGACGGCCCGCTCTACAAGGGCAAGCGCGTGGCGGTGATCGGCGGCGGCAACAGCGGCGTCGAGGCGGCCATCGACCTGGCCGGCATCGTCGCCCATGTCACCCTGATCGAGTTCGACAGCCAGTTGCGGGCCGACGCGGTGCTGCAGCGCAAGCTGGCCAGCCTGCCCAACGTCAGCATCGTCAGATCGGCCATGACCACCGAGATCCTCGGCGACGGCGCCAAGGTCAACGGCCTGACTTACAAGGACCGCGACAGCGACGCCGTCCATCGCGTCGATCTGGAGGGCGTGTTCGTGCAGATCGGCCTGGTCCCCAACACCGAATGGCTGAAGGACAGCGGCGTGGCCTTGAGCAATCGCGGCGAGATCGAGGTGGATTATCGCGGCGAGACCTCGATCCCGGGCGTGTTCGCCGCCGGCGACGCGACCACCACGCCCTACAAGCAGATCATCATCGCCATGGGCGAGGGGTCGAAGGCCTCGCTGTCGGCGTTCGACTATCTGATCCGCCTGGATCCGGCCCAGCCAGCCGAACAGGCCGAACAGGCCGCCGCCTAGGGCCCGTCGCGCCGGGTTTTCGACCAACGCCGCGTCGGGCCCTGCGGGCCGGCGCGGCAAGGCCCGGCGATCGCCGGGTGCGACGTCTGCGCACTCGACATTGAACTTGACGTTCGACTACCGTGTTAATCTCCATTAATGGGGATTCGGGGTCAGCGGTCGATCAACCGCGCCGGCTCCGCGAGACCGGCGACCGCACAGGGTGGGCGAAATGAGACTGCTGTCGAAGAACGTCCGTGACGGCAAGCAGCCGCCCAAGCCCGCCATGTTGGTCGAGGATTCCGGTCGGCCGGAGATCACCGATCGCCTGATCGAATCCACCCAGGCCATCGGCGTCCGCTACGAAACCATTCACGGCGGCCTCGACAGCATCAGCCGCGTGGTCGAGCACCTGCGCGCCATCGAACCGCTGCTGTCGGAGATCCGCCAGCCGGTCGCCGAGGAATTCGAGGCGCGCCGCGCCGAGCACGCCGAACTGATCGCTCTGCGCGCCAATTACGAACAGGCCCTGCGCCAGGTCGCCCTGGCCCAGACCGAGGAGCGCGAGCTCACCGCCAAGCTGGCCACGGCCGAAACGGCGCTCAGCGAATCCGACGCCAGCCGCCAGTCGCAGGAATCCGCGCTCGAGGACAACGCGCTGGAGATCGATCGCCTGCGCAACGGCCTGCTGCAGTCCGATCTGAAGGTCGGCAATCTCGACGCCTCGCTGCGCGACGCCACCGCCCGCATCGAACATCTGGTGCAGGACGTCGACACCCTGCGCACCCAGAGCCAGGACATCGACACCCGTCGCGGCGAGGCCGAGGCCGCCCTGGCCCGCGCCAACCAGGACAACGCCCTGCTGGTCGAGGAAGTCGCGACCCTGAAGAAGCGCATCGACCAGGCCGGCCTGGACCTCGCGCGACTGTCGCGGATCGAGACCGATCTCGAAGCCCAACTCGCCGCCGAACGGGCGCGCGTCCAGGCCGCCGAAAACGCCCTGGCCGTGCACCAGGCCGATTCCGGCCGCACCATCCGCGGCCTGGAAAATCAGGTCGAAGCCGGTCGCGCCGAGGTTTCGGCCCTGCAGACCCGCCTGGAGACCGCCTCGGGTCGCGCCGACAAGCTGGAAGAGATGAACGGCCAGATCGCCCAGCGCCTGGCCGAGTCCAGCGCCCAGCAACAGGCCGTCGAGCGTCGCGCCGGTGACCTGAACGTCGCCCTGGAGCGCGCCCTGGACCGCATCCGCTCACTGGAAGACGAAAGCGAGACCCTGCGCCAGCGTCACGCCGGCGTCGACACCGCCCGCGCGGCGGCCATCGAACGCGCCGACCAGCTGGCCAAGGCCGCCGTGGCCCACGAAAAGACCCTCAAGCGGGCCGAGGAACGCGCCACCCAACTGCGCACCCGCTTCGAGGCCCTGCAGGAAAATCAGGACGTTTCGCGTCGCCAACACGAGGAAAAGCTGGCCGAACTGCAAGCGCAGATCGAGCGCCTGACCTCCGAAGCGGCCCTGTCCGAAGGCGCCCTGGAAGCGGCCCGTCGCGACCGGTCGCGTCTGCAAATGGCCCTGCTGGGCGCCACCGACGGCGATCTGGCCGAAGCCGGCTAACCCGCCAACGCCCGATCCCCCGACCCAAAGTCCGAAAAAGGGCGGCCCACGTGGCCGCCCTTTTTTGTTGCGCCCAGCCCCGCTCGTGGGGTCCAGACCTCCGCGGACGACGCCTGAGCCTATTGCGGCTGGCCGGTCTCGACCTGCCTCTTCAGCCGCAGGACCTGCTGGCCCAGCACGCCGTCGACCGGGGCGGCGATCTTGTCCAGGCCGCCGCGCAGATAGCCGCCGACATCATAGGTGAGCGTCAGGGTGGTCTCGCCGTCCGCCTCGGCCAACCCAAAGACCATCTGGCCGCTGGCGCCGCTGCCCAGCAGCGGACCCAAGGCCCCCGACAGCACCAGTTTGCGCCCGGGCGCGGCGAACACCGTGTTCATGTGCAGCGCCGAGCCGCCGCCCGGCAACCGCTCGCAGAAGCAGCCGCCCGAGGCCGCCGCCAGCGACAGATTGGCGGCCGAACCCGACCAGGTATGGGCCGGGTCCCACCAGGTGGCCGGCTGGACCATGGCGGCCCAGACCCTGGCGGCCGGGGCGGCGATCTGGACGTCGTGTCGGACCTCGAAACCGCCGGGCGTGGCGTCGACGACCTCGGCGCTGGCGCTCCCGGCGACCGCCAGGGCCAGGACGACGGCGGAAATCCAGAGCTTCATGGGCGGCTTCCTTGGTGGCGTCCCCCAGGGTTCCCGCCGGCCGCCAAGACAGTCAAGCGCCGGATGGTTTCCTTCGGCGATCGATCGCGCTAGTCTTGGCCCATGAACACGACCCAAGGCGGTCGCCGGGGTTTCGGACTCCGTCGCGCGCAGGACCTTATCCGCTCCGTATAACGCGCCTGAACTGATCAGGCGGGCCGCGCGCGCGTGGCTCAAGGACGGCGAGGCCGTCGGCGCACCTTACGGAAATCCCCCACCATGACGACCACCACACCCGACTGGGCCGCGCGTTTCAGCGAGCGGATGACCCGCGTCCGCGCCAGCGAGATCCGCGAACTTCTCAAACTGCTCGACCAGCCCGACATCCTGTCGTTCGCCGGCGGCATCCCCCATCCGGAACTGTTTCCGACCGAGCGGATCCAGGCCGCCTATGACGCGATCCTGACCGACCCCAAGCTGGCCGCCCAGGCGCTGCAATATTCGGTCAGCGAGGGCTATCTGCCGCTGCGCCAGTGGATCGGCGAGCGGATGACCCGCGACGGCATGCCGTGCGGACCCGAGAACATCATGCTGACCGCCGGCTCGCAGCAGGCCCTGGACCTGCTGGGCAAGCTGTTCCTCAGCCGGGGCGACACGGTGATGGTGGCGCGGCCCACCTATCTGGGCGCGCTGCAGGCCTTCAACGGCTATGAGCCGACCTATCTGGACCTGCCCGACACCGCCCTGGCCGGCGACGGCCTGGACGCGACAGCGCGGGAACGGGCCACCGGCGCCCTGGGCTATTTCGTCCCCGACTTCGCCAACCCCACCGGCCAGAGTCTGACCCTGGCCGAGCGCGAGGCCCTGCTGGACCTGGCCGGCGACCTGGACATGACCCTGATCGAGGACGCCGCCTATCGCGAGCTGCGGTTCTCGGGCGAGGCCCTGCCGACCCTGCTGTCGCTGGACATCGCCCGCTCGGGCGCGATCGAGGCGGCCCGCACCCTGTTCTGCGGCACCCTTTCGAAGACCCTGTCCCCGGCCCTGCGCATCGGCTGGGTGTGCGGGCCGCGCGCGGTGATCGAGAAGCTTGTTCTGCTCAAGCAGGGCGCGGACCTGCATGTCTCGACCGTCAACCAGATGGTCGCCCACCGCGCGGTGTCCGAAGGCTATGAGCAGCATCTGGGCAGGCTACGCGCCGCCTATGGCTCCAACGCCCGCGTGATCCTGGACGCCCTTGAGCGCCACATGCCGGCGGGCGTCACCTGGTCGCGGCCGCGGGGCGGCATGTTCGTCTGGGTCTGGCTGCCCGAAGGCCTGGACGGCAAGGTGGTGCTGGAGCGGGCCCTGGCCGAGGAGCGCGTCGCCTTCGTGCCGGGCGAGCCGTTCTTCGCCGAGGTCCCAGCCGCCAACGCCCTGCGACTGAGCTATTCCCTGCCCACCGACGCCCAGATCGAGGACGGCGTGGCGCGGCTGGCGCGGCTGATCGCGCGGATGGGTTAGTCACTGCGTCCTTCGAGGCTCGCCTGCGGCTCGCGCCTCAGGATGAGGACCTCGGCTGTTTAAACGCCTCATCCTGAGGCGCCCTCCGACGGAGGGCCTCGAAGGACGCAATGAGGTCCCGCCCTAATCCGGCGGCGAGGTGATGGTTGCGCCGGTGGCCTTCAGCCGATCGAGCACGCCGTTGGCCGGCAGCAGATAGGCCAGATCGACCACCGCCACGGCGACCCCGCCCTTGGCCAAGGCGTCCGACAGGGCCTCGGCCGACTGGGTGATCTGCTGGCTCAGCAAGACCGCGCCGCCGGGGGCGCGGGCCAGGCAGCGCTGGGCGGCGCTGGTCGAATAGCGGGCGCGGACGGCGGCCAGATCGCCGCGCGCCCAGTCGGCGCCGATCGTGGTCGGACGGCCGCCCTCATAGTCCAGCTCATTGAGCGCGTCGGTCAGACAGGCCAACTGGGCGGCCTTGTCCAGCTTGCCGGCGACCTTGACCACCGCGCTCATCCGATATTGCCCCACCGCCTTGATCTTCAGCTTCCGGGCCTTGGCCATCCGCTCCAGCGTGCTGACCGGCTTGGCTTCCGACAGCCCCGCCGCCTGGCGAAAGTCCGACAGCAGCAGGAAGCCGGCGATGGCCGGCGTCCAGTTCTGATAGGTCTTGGCGCCCTTGCCCGCCCGGGTTCGCGACGCGACGAAGCGGGCTTTCAGGTCCGGCGGCAGGTCATCTTCCAGCCGCTCGCCGAGGCTCTGGCGCAGGCCGGCGCCGCCGCGCAGGACGAAGCCGGCGATCTGGGCCGGGCCGACCGAGGCCTTGGGCGGGATCAGCAGCACGTCGGCCTGATCCAGGGCGCGCTCCAGGCGCGGGCTCCTCCAGGCCAGCTGATGGGGCAGGGGACTGGCCGAGCCGACCACATAGAGTTTCGCGCCGTTCTTCTCGACCAGCCAGATCGCCGGCCCGGGCGCGCGGGCCACCACCAGCAGCTCCTCGACCACCGCGCTGCCCGGCTCTTGCGGGGTGAGGTCGAGGGTCTGGGCGTGGGCGGCGGAGAGCGTCAGGGCAAGAGCCAGAGCCGGCAAACGGGTCTTCAAAGCGGCCATGCTCCTTAGCCTTCAAGGTTCCTTCTCCCCTTGCGGGAGAAGGTGTCATCCGAAGGATGACGGATGAGGGGTCGCGCCGGACGGGCCGAGAAACCCCTCACCCGACCCCGGCTTGGCCGGGGCCACCCTCTCCCACAAGGGGAGAGGGCTCAGGTCCCTCAAGCCCCCGCCGGAACCGGGAAGCCGCGGTCGCGCATCAGGGCGCCGATCTTGACGTTGCGACCCCGGAAGGCCTTGAACTGATCGACCGGATCCACCGAATTGCCCTTGGACATGATGGTCTCGTACAGCCGCTTGGCGGTGGGCTTGTCATAGAAGCCGCCCGGCGCCTCCTGGAAGGCCTCGGCCACATCGGCGGTCAGGGTGTCGGCCCATAGATAGCTGTAATAGCCGGCCGAATAGCCGTCGCTGGAGAACACGTGACCAAACTGCGGCGTGCGGTGCCGCATGACGATCTCCTTGGGCATGTTCAGCTTGGCCAGTTCCTCGCGCTCGAAGGCGTCGGGGTCGATATCGACGTCGCCGGCCAGGTGCAGCTTCATGTCGATCAGGGCGCTGGCCAGATATTCGGTGGTGTCGAAGCCCTGGTTGAACTTGTCGGCCGCCTTGATCTTGTCGACCAGGGCCTGGGGGATCGGCTTGCCGGTTTGATAGTGCACGCAGAACCGGTTGAGCACTTCCTTGGTCGGCAGCCAGTGCTCGTTCAGCTGGCTGGGGAACTCGACATAGTCGCGCGCGACATTGGTGCCCGACACCAGCGGATAGGTGGCGTTGGCGTTCAGGCCATGGATGGCGTGGCCGAACTCGTGGAACAGGGTGGTGGCGTCGTCCCACGAGATCAGCACCGGCTCGCCGGGCTTGCCCTTGATGAAGTTGGAGTTGTTGGAGACGATCGTGGTGATCTCGCCGCGGAACCGCTCCTGGGTGCGATAGGCGTTCATCCAGGCGCCCGAGCGCTTGCCCGGACGGGCATAGGGGTCGAAGTACCACAGGCCGACATGCTTGCCGCCGCGCGTCACTTCATAGACGCTCATGTCTTCCTGATAGACCGGCAGGCCTTCGACCTTGGTGAACTGGAAGCCGTACAGCTGGCCGGCGGCCCAGAACATGCCCTCGCGCAGCTTGTCCAGCTGCATGTACGGCTTCACCTCGTTCATATCGAGGTCGTACTTGGCCTTGCGGACCTTCTCGGCATAGTAGCGATAGTCCCAGGGCTGGATCTTGAAGCTCGCTCCCCCGGCCTTGGCGTCGGCGTCGACGATGGCCTGCATGGCCGCCACGTCGATGGCCACCTGGGCGATGGCCGGGGTCCACACCGCCTCCATCAGGCCCATGGCGTTCTCGGGCGTCTTGGCCATGGCGTTTTCCAGCCGCCAATGGGCGTGGGTCTTGTAGCCCAGCAGCTTGGCGCGCTCGACGCGCAGCTTCAGGATCTTGGC
>JAHINZ010000356.1 GCA_018895795.1 Alphaproteobacteria bacterium | reverse complement strand
TTCGAGGGGGCCTTCCGCGCTACCAGCCAACTCGACCTTCGCGCCGCGGCCCTCCTGAACGATCCGCAGATCACCCGCAGCAATTTCGACGTCAATGCCCGCCGCGATGCGGGCCTGCCTGGGGTTTCCCGCGGCTCGGCCAGCCTTGGCGGTGACTATCACCGCCAACTGCCGGGAGACAGAACCCTGCGGGTGCAGGCTCAAGCCGCTTATGTCGGATCGTCTAACCTGACCTTCGAGGCCGACAAGATTCACGAGATGGGCGAGTATACAAGCCTGCGCGGCGCGGTGAGCCTCGAGGCCGAGACCTGGACGCTGAGCGCGACGATCGACAATCCCCTGAGTAACCAGGCCAACAGCTTCTCGTTCGGCAACCCTTTCCTGATCAATCGGGATCTAGTGATCACCCCTCCTCGACCGAGGACTTTGGCCCTCCGGTTGGCCGCGAGGTTCTAGCCCCAGGCCGGTCCAGCCCGTTGCGCCAGCGGCGTCCCGGTCGATCACCAGGGCAAGTCGGGCGCCTTGGCTGACTTGCCGGCCGCCGGCCCGCGCGCAAGGTGGGCCGATCGAGGCTAGGGGCGCGCCATAGATCGTTCGAACGCGTCGAAATCGCGCTCCAGCCGCCATTGCAGCGCGGCCTTGGGGCTCTGCGCCAGGAAGGCTTCGCAGGCAGGTCCAGCCTTGGCGCACGCCGGCGTCGGCGCGCCCTTCGAAGCCCAGAGACTGTCGCCGGGCAAGAACGCGTATTCAAGGCTATCGCGCGCCGCCGCCTTCAGATCGGCATAGCGCAGACCGTGCTCGGTGGCGGCGCGCAGATATTCCTGGGTCATGTCGATGCGCGACACGCCCTCGTCGTCCGTCGACAGCACCACCGGCACGCCCGCCTTGCGATAGAGGGTCAGCGGGTGGTCGGCCCCCTTCACGCCCAGAATGACGTCATTGCTGGTCAAGTTGATCTCGACAGCCACGTGATCACGCGCCATCCGCGCCAGCAGCGCCGGGGCGTTATCCTCGTAGGCGATATCGACGCCGTGACCGATGCGCTTGGCGCCGGCCACCTCCACCGCTTCGCGGATGTGGAAGGTGAGATCACGCGGCGAGGTCAGGCCCAGCGTCAGCTCCCCCGCGTGGAGCGCAAGCTTCACCTTCGGATAGCGCGCGGCCAGGAACTGGAACATCCGCATGTGCAGGGAATAGTCGGCCAGGGACGTCGGATCATCCTCGGGATTGACGATATTGACGCCGACGAAACGTGGATCGCCCTCGACCAGGGCGAAGGCGGCCAGCATCTGGGCGAACACAAAGCCTGGCGGCTGGGCCCGCTCGACGAAAGACTGAAAGCCCAGCACGACCTGACAGGGCCCGGCCTTGGCCGCAGCGCCAGGCTCGCAGCCCTGACGGCGGTCGGCCTCGGCGAGCGCGGCGTCCATCTCACGCCGGGTGTCGACGACCATGGCCGGAAGCCCCGGCGTCAGGCGCGCCAGACTGTGTTCGAACTCACCGTCCCACACCCCCTGCCCCGCGACGGCGAAGGCCCGCATGGCGTTGGGGTTGGACGAGCTTTCGACGTAGCTGACATGATCGCCCGCGGCGTATTCGCGGGTCACGGCGATCATCGGGCCCATATTGCCGACCGCCGAAGCGGCGAACCGTCCGAAGGTGGCGAAGAACTGATCATGTCCCGAGGCGGCGGCGCCCTCGGCGCCGGTCGCGTAATTGCGCACCGACAGCGCGTCGATCGCCCGATTATAGAGGGCGAGGTCGCGACTCCCCAGATCCTTCGCCGCGACCTTGCCAACCCCGTCGCAAGGGCCGCCCACGATCGCGGGCTTCTGGGCGGCGGTGACGCACTGTCCAGCCTCGCCGGCCCAGGCCAGGAAATCCTCGGCGTAAGGGACGCCCCAGAGATGGTTGTGCAGATCCCCGCCCTTGGGCATGGCCTTCAGGAACAGCCGCAATTGCGCACGGTCGTGAACGACCGCGTCAAAGCGCGCGGCGGTCCTGGCCTCGGGGGTCGGCGCGGACGCGGCCAGCGCGGAACCGCAGGCCAGCAGGCTCGCCACCCCGGCCAGTATCATCAGATCGCGCAGTCGCATCTTGGCCGTCGTCATCGCCCAAACCCCAAAACCCAGAGCTCTTTTCAGGGTGATTTGCGCCGGTTGGCAAATACGGCCCCCAACCTGGACCCAAAGGGACCGAAGATGACTAGCGCACACTCAGTCTGGTCGCAGACAGCCGCCGGCGCCAGCCTGTAGCCGGCGCCGGGGAAATTGGAGGCGGGTATTCGCCTCAGCCCAGTTGGAGCTTTCCGTCGACCCGGCGCACAAGACCCAGCGGGTTCTCGGGCTTCAGCTCGTCGGGCAGCAAAGCCGATGGCAGATTCTGGTAGCTGACGGGCCGCAGGAACCGGGCGATGGCCAAGGTCCCCACCGAGGTGACCCGGCTGTCCGACGTGGCCGGGAATGGGCCGCCGTGAACCATGGCGTGGCAAACCTCGACGCCGGTGCCGAAACCATTGACCAGGATGCGGCCGGCCTTCAGCTCCAGGTCCGGCAACAGGTCGGCGGCCAGGGCGTGGTCAGGCTCATCCATGTGCAGAGCGATGGTCAGTTGCCCCTCCAGCGCCAGGACGACCTTGTGCAGCTCGGCCATGTCCGCGCACCGCACCACGATCGATGTGGCCCCGAACACTTCTTCGGCCAGATGCGGATTCGCCAGGAAGGTCTCTCCGGTGACGCTGAACAGCGCCGCCTGACCCTGGTTGCGGGTCGGCTCCTGGCCCTTGGCGACCTGGTTGACGCCCGTGGTTTCGGACAGGGTGCGCACGCCGGTGGCGTAGACGCGTGAAATGGCCGGCGTCAGCATGACGGCGGCGGGAACCGGCGTCAGCGCTTCCTCGGCGGCGGCCAGGAAGCCCGACAGCTCCGGGCCTTCCAGGGCCAGGATCAGGCCCGGGTTGGTGCAGAACTGCCCCGCGCCCAGCGTCAGCGCCCCCACGAAATCCTTGGCGATCGCCGCGCCGCGCGCCGCGAGGGCGCTCGGAAACAGCACCACCGGATTGATGCTGCTCATCTCGGCGTAGAACGGGATCGGCTCGGGACGGCCCTGAGCGATGGCGGCCAGGGCGAGACCGCCCCGACGGGACCCCGTAAATCCGGCGGCCTTGATGCGCGGATCGGCCACCAGGGCCTGGCTGATCTCGAAGCCGCTGTCATGGATCAGGCTGAAGACGCCGGGGTGCAGACCGCAGGCGGCGACGGCGGCCTGGACGGCGCGGCCGATCATCTCCGACGTGCCCGGATGGGCCGGGTGGGCCTTGACCACGACCGGGCAGCCCGCCGCCAGGGCCGAGGCGGTGTCACCGCCGGCCACCGAGAAGGCCAGAGGGAAGTTCGACGCGCCAAACACCGCGACGGGGCCCAGGGGCACGTTGCGCAAGCGCAGATCGGGCCGTGGCATGGGCAGGCGAGCCGGCAGGGCCGGATCGATGCGGGTCTCCAGGAAGCCGCCGTCGCGCAGCACGCTGGCGAACAGCCGCAGTTGACCCGTGGTGCGACCGCGCTCGCCTTCCAGCCGGCCGCGCGGCAGGCCGCTCTCGGCCATGACGCGGACGATCAGGTCATCGCCGAGCGCCTCGATATGCTCCGCGATCGTTTCCAGGAACGTCGCGCGGGTCTCGTAAGGCAGGGTCCGGTAGGGCTGGAAGGCCGCCGCGGCGTGGGCGCAGGCGGCCTTCAGATCGTCATGGCCGGCTCCGCCGAAGGCGGGCTCCATCGGTTCGCCCGTGGCGGGGTCGATCCCGCGAATTTCACCCTGGAGGCCGCGCCTCGCGCCGCCTCCGATCAACAGTTCGCCGGTTAGCCGCAAGTTTTTGGTCCTTGGGTTGCATACGGGTGGTCAGAGAAGTCAGGTCTGGACGCATTGTTAAGCGTCAGGGCCGTCCAGAGAAGCCGAACAGATTGGCCTGGGTCGATAGATTTCGCGGGTCTCGAAGATTGCCGCCGCTGTGTCGCGACCGCGGCGACAGAGCGGGAAGTCAGTCAGCGCGCCCTTATGCAGGCCGGCCATGACCGTTTTTTTCGATAGCACGGCCTTCACCTTATAGAACTCGAGGCCATCGGCGAATAGAGGACCTCTTCTGTTTTCAGCGAAGACGACGCCCGCGAAAGGGCTGTGCGTTCCGGGTTTGACGTCATCAGACAGGAAAGCTGGGAGGGCCAAAATTCCGTCGACC
>JAHINZ010000355.1 GCA_018895795.1 Alphaproteobacteria bacterium | reverse complement strand
GGCCAGAGCGCTTTGAGGAAGTCGATCAGCTCTTGCTCGGTGCAGATCGGAAACTCGCCGTAGAGGTCAATCACGCGCTTACGAGTTAGGCCTGTGATCGTCGGGCCCTCTGCCTCATCGATCTTGGCGAGCAATTCCGACAAGTCGAAATGATCCTCGTCGGCTAGGAAATTGCGGGCAATTTCCACCACGCGCGGCCCGCTGACTCCAGCCATGCGTCTACTCACGTATTTGTATTTGCTGGCCATCGCCTCGTCTGAGGTGCCTGGTTCAAGGCCCATGCGGGAGCAGATAGCCGGCACGTCGTATGCCTTGGCATCTGAAATTACTGAGGAGAGCCGATCGCGCAGCTCTTTAATTTGCTTAGGCTGCGGTGCTGACTTCACGGAAAACCCTGTTCGTGTGGCGGCAACATAGCCCAGCTTACCATCTAGAGGGTGTGGCCGGCGGTGCTATGGCATCGCCCATAAGCGGACCTTCCAAAGGTCAGAGAAGAGTCAATTTCCACCTTCCACCTCCAGCGGACGCAGTCCCCGCCTTAAACCCTTGGCGGATCGGAGCTCTGGCGTCTGGCCGTCTCAAGGACGGCGCGTCGCGCCGCCGCGACGCGGCCGCCAGAGGCGGTCCTTGACACGGCCAGACGCCAGAGCAAGCTCGCCTCCAAGGGCTTAAGGCGGGGCCTCGCCGTCGGGCGGGCGGGGGCAGGGGCATCTCCCCAAACCCTTCTCCCCTTGCGGGAGAAGAGCCTGCCCCGGACCTGATCCGGGGTGGCGCACGAAGCGCCGGATGAGAGGTTGAAAGGCCCCTCGGCCGCGACCGGCGGATCGACCGGATGCGTCGCCGCCGGTGTGACCCCTCATCCGTCATCCTTCGGATGCCACCGTCTCCCGCAAGGGGAGAAGGGCGGTCGCCCTAGTCCAGATCGGCGCCGTCGCTGTCGGCCTGGGCGCCGGCGGTGTCCTCGCTGAGGGCTTCGCCGTCGGCGCTCTGGAACCAGAAGGGCTTGCGGGCGGGTTTGCCCTGCTCGTTCATCCTGGCGTCGAACACCCGGCCATTGGCGATGGTGTAGGCGATGGAGGTGGTGGCGCGGATATTGGCCAGGGGGTTGGCGTCCAGCACCACCAGGTCGGCCAGCTTGCCCGGTTCCAGCGAGCCGATGTCCTTGTCCATGCCCAGGGCCTTGGCGCCGTTGAGGGTGCCGGCCCGCAGGGCTTCCAGCGGGCTCATGCCGCCCTGGGCGAACATCCAGATTTCCCAGTGGGCCCCCAGGCCCTCGCGCTGGCCGTGGGCGCCCAGCTCGACATTGACGCCCAGCTTGCTGAGCGCGGCGGCCTCGCGGGCGATCGACAGGTGGTTGAGCTCGTCGTCCGGCACCAGGGTGGGGCGGCGGGCCCGGGCGTCGAGCCGGCGGCGCGGCACGTACTGGGTCAGGCGGGGGTCGTCCCAGACCTTGGTGGTCTGATACCAGTAGTTCTCGCCCCAGTTGCCGCCATAGGCGACGATCAGGGTCGGGGTGTAGGCGACCTTGGTCTGCGGCCACAGCTGGCGCACGTCGGCATAGAGGTGAGCCAGCGGGATCGAGTGCTCGATGGTGGTGTGGCCGTCGATGATCATCGACATGTTGTGCTGATACAGCGAGCCGCCCTCGGGCACGACCATCAGGCCCAGCTCGTTGGCGGCCTCGATGATCTGCTGGCGCTGGTCGCGGCGGGGCTGGTTGTAGCTCTTCACGCTCCAGGCCCCCAGGGCCTTCATGCGCCGCAGGTTGGAGAGGGCGTCGTCGAGGCTGTCGATCTTGGCGGTGAACGGGGTGGCGGCGCCATAGAGGATGGTGCCGGTCGAGAAGATCCGCGGCCCGACCACCTTGCCCATCCTTTGCAGTTCGGCATGGGCGAAGATCTCGCTGCTGTCATTGGACGGATCGTGGATCGTGGTGACGCCGAAGGCCAGGGCCGCATAGTCGATCCAGCTGCGCTGGGGGATGATCTCGTCGGAGCCCATCGAGCCATGCCAGTGGGCGTCGACGATGCCGGGCATGATGGTCTTGCCGGCCAGGTCCATGACCCTGGCGTCGGCCGGCACGGTCACCGAACCCTTGGGGCCGATGGCGGTGATGCGGTTGCCGTCCAGCAGCACCACGCCGTCCTCGATGACCTCGTCGCCCTTCATGGTGATCAGGCGGGCGCCGGTCAGGGCGAGCTTGCCGACGGGCTTGAAGGCCGCCTGGGAGAAGCCGAGATTGATCCCGGTCTCGGGCGGCTTGGGCAGCTCGGCCGGGGCGCCGTCGACGAAGCTGAAGCTGTGCTGGAGGTCGCGGCTGAACAGCTGCGGGCCGAGCGCCCAGTTGAGGGCATGGCTGTCGCCGGACCAGTGCAGCCAGTCGCCGGCGTCGCGGGTGACCTTGGTCTGGGGCAGGGCCTTGCCGTCGACACTGACGCTGACCGGCCGGGCGGTGGCGGTGAACGGGGCGACATAGGCGTTGAAGCGCTCGATCCAGGCCACCCAGTGCTCGTCGGGCGAGACGGCGAATTCGGAGGCGAATTCCGAGGTCAGGTGGGTTCGCACGTCGTGGCCGTTCAGATCCATCGACTTCAGCGCGGCCAGCTTGTCCTGCCGGCCGGTGACGAAGACGCGGTCGTTCGACGCGCCAAATTGCGGGGCGGCGCCCTTGTCGGTGATCAGGGTGGCCTCGCCGCCGGCGGCCGGCACGCGATAGATGCCCGGGTTGCGGGTCCACAGCGCGCTCAGCAACACCCCGTCGGTCGAGGTGCG
Source organism: Alphaproteobacteria bacterium (assembly GCA_018895795.1). Classification (GTDB taxonomy): domain Bacteria; phylum Pseudomonadota; class Alphaproteobacteria; order Caulobacterales; family Caulobacteraceae; genus Caulobacter. The sequence goes on along the minus strand of JAHINZ010000355.1, from coordinate 3,013 downwards.
ATAGACGATGGTCTTGCCGTCCGGCGAGAACACCGGCTCGACGAAGCGTCCGGGGGTCTTGTTGACCTTGCGGCCCTCGCCGCCGGCGGCCGACACCACCCGGATCGCGCCCAGCTCGTCGTCGTTCCAGGTGGTGTAGACGATCGAGCGACCGTCGCGCGACCAGGACGGGTAGAGTTCGAAATGGTCGGCCTGCTGGGTCAGGCGGCGGGCGGTTCCCTGCGGGAGGTCGCGGATCCACAGATTGCCCAGGGCCTCGAAGACCACCTTCTTGCCGTCCGGCGAGGTCTTGGCCCAGCGGATCATCTTGACGTCGAAGGCGTCCGGCGCGACGGCGACCGGGAAGCGCACCGCCTCGCGGGCCTTGCGGGTGTCGACCACGTGGAAGGGAATGTCGGCGACGGCCTTGCTGGCCACGGCCACGCGCTGGATCTTGCCGCCGGCCCAGAAGACGATCGACTGGCCGTCCGGCGTCCAGCTCATGGCCGGATAGACGCCATGGACGGCCCAGGTCTCCTGCATGTCGCGGTCCAGATGATCATAGACCGGGGTCTCGCGACCCGAGGCGATGTCCATCACATACAGGACCGACTGGTAGCGAACGCGCCGAATGAAGGCCAAGGACTTGCCGTCGGGCGAGGGGGTGGGACGGATGGCGCCGCCCGGGCCGCCCAGGAACTTCTGGAGTTCGCCGGTTTCGCGGTCCAGCCGCTGGATGGCGTAGATCTCGCCGTTCGGGTCCTTGCTGTAGTCGAAGACCTGGCCGGGGGTGACGTCGTCGCTGAAATAGAGGTAGCGGCCGTCGGGCGAGAAGGCGGGCTCGCCGCTGTCCTTCTGCTGGGTCCGGCGCTCGGTCAGTTGCACGCCGGCGCCGCCCGCGCGGTGGTAGAGCCACATTTCGCCGGCGCCCAGGGACCGGCCCGAGGTGAAGTGCTTGCGGCCGACGATGAACTGACCATCCGGCGTCCAGGCCGGCTGGGTCAGCAGGCGGAAGCTCTCGCTGGACACGGCCTTGGGGTTGGAGCCGTCGCGGTCCATCACCCAGATATTGTCGCCGCCGCCCCGATCCGAGGTGAAGGCGATCTGCTTGCCGTCCGGCGAATATTTGGGCTGCATGTCCCAGGAGATGCCGCTGGCGATGTTCCGGGCCTCGCCCCCGCTGATCGGCATGACATAGATGTCGCCCATCGGGTCGAAGACGACTTCCTTGCCGTCGGGACTGACGTCCAGCGCCATCCACGAGCCTTCGGTGACGTCGAGCTTGAGGTCCTTGGTGTAGCCCGCGGGCGGGTTGCGCACGTCCCATTTGGGCTTTTCAGCCTTGGACTCTGACTTGGCCGCGTCGGGAGCCGGGGCGGGGCTCTGGGCGAGGGCCGGAGCGGATAGAACCAGAACGGCCGCCGTGGCCAACCAAACGCGCTTCATGATCGTAAATCTCCCCAAGGACCGGCGGGAGCTTAACCGTCAAATCGAGCCGGCCATGCCCTTTTTGCGCGTCAGGGACAAAAAAACGCCCCCCGGGTTTCCCGAGGGGCGCTGATTTTGACTTCATCTTCCCCCTAAGGGGGAGGAGCGCGGAGCGCGGAGGGGGCCAGTCTTTGCGACCACTCGCCCCCACCGGACCGCTTTGCGGTCGTCCGCCCCCATAGGGGGCGGATGAATTAGGCCATGGCCAGCTTCAGGTTCTCGTCGATCTTGTCGAGGAAGCCTTCGGTGGTCAGCCAGGATTGCTTGTCGCCGACCAGCAGGGCCAGGTCCTTGGTCATGAAACCGCTCTCGACGGTGTCGACACAGACCTTTTCCAGGGTCAGGGCGAAGGCGGCCAGTTCGGCGTTGTCGTCCAGCTTGGCGCGGTGGGCCAGGCCCCGCGTCCAGGCGAAGATCGAGGCGATCGAGTTGGTCGAGGTGCTTTCGCCCTTCTGGTGCTGGCGATAGTGGCGGGTGACGGTGCCGTGGGCGGCCTCGGCTTCCACCGTCTTGCCGTCCGGGGTCATCAGCACCGAGGTCATCAGGCCCAGCGAGCCGAAGCCCTGGGCGACGATGTCGGACTGCACGTCGCCGTCATAGTTCTTGCAGGCCCAGACATAGCCGCCCGACCACTTGATGGCCGAGGCCACCATGTCGTCGATCAGGCGGTGCTCGTAATGGATGCCGGCGGCCTTGAACTGCTCGGCGTATTCGGCGTCGTAGATCTCCTGGAAGATATCCTTGAAGCGGCCGTCATAGTATTTGAGGATGGTGTTCTTGGTCGACAGATAGACCGGATAGTTGCGCGTCAGGCCGTAGGCGAAGCTGGCATGGGCGAAGTCGCGGATCGACTCGTCGAGATTGTACATGCCCATGGCCACGCCGGCCCCGGGGGCCTGATAGACCTCGTGCTCGATCACCGCGCCGTCCTCGCCGACGAACTTCATCGTCAGAACGCCCTTGCCGGGGAACAGGAAGTCGGTGGCCTTGTACTGGTCGCCGAACGCGTGGCGGCCGACGATGATCGGCTGGGTCCAGCCGGGCACCAGGCGCGGCACGTTCTGGCAGATGATCGGTTCACGGAAGATCACGCCGCCCAGGATGTTGCGGATCGTGCCGTTCGGCGACTTCCACATCTTCTTGAGGTTAAATTCGGTGACGCGTTGCTCGTCGGGTGTGATGGTGGCGCACTTGACGGCGACACCGTGCTTCTTGGTGGCCTCGGCGGCGTCGATCGTCACCTGGTCGTTGGTGGCGTCGCGGTTCTCGACCGACAGGTCGTAATAGTCGAGCTCGAGGTCGAGGTATGGAAAGATCAGCTTGTCCTTGATCAGCTTCCAGATGATGCGGGTCATTTCGTCGCCGTCCATGTCGACGACGGGGTTGGCGACTTTGATCTTGGCCATTGCGGGGATGTTCCTCTGGCGGTGGCGCGACTGTGGCGATCTGGCGCACAGGGCCAGGAAGCGGCGCGGTCCGGGAGGCTATAGACTGTTGCGTCGCGGGGGAAAAGCGGGTCGGTTGGACCTCGTGATCAAGTTCGGTT
>JAHINZ010000354.1 GCA_018895795.1 Alphaproteobacteria bacterium | reverse complement strand
TGGTAACAATCCGAAACAGGACTTGCTTTGCCGCAGCGCGGTATAGTCCCTAAATGGTACAGAGGGCGTAGAGCGGTCGAAGAGCCGCTTCTGAGTAAAACGATAAGGGTCTTTCGTGTCGGCTTCGGCATATTTTCAGCACACGGTCGCCGGACCGGTGATCTTCGCGGGGATTGGCCTGCACACGGGCGAACACGTCCGTGTCGCCGTGCGCCCGGCCGTGATCGACGCTGGGATCGTCTTCGTGCGCACCGACATTCACGATCGCGACAATCGTGTGGCCGTGAAGCCCGAGGCCGTTTGCCAGACCCAGCTGGGCACCGTGATCAACAACGCCGACGACGTGCGCGTGTCGACCATCGAGCATCTGATGGCCGCTCTGGCCGCTCTGTCGATCGACAATTGCATCGTCGAACTGGACGGTCCCGAGGTTCCGATCATGGATGGCTCGTCGGAGCCGTTCGTGCAGATCCTCGATCGCGCCGGTCGTCGCCGGCAGGAAGCCGCCCGCAAATATATCGAAATCCTGCAGCCGATCCGGGTCGAGGAGGGCGACAAGTTCGCCAGCCTGGAGCCCTCCGATCGCTTTGAGGTCGCCTTCGAGATCGCCTTCAACAGCCAAGCCATCGGCCGCCAGCGCGTCGATTTCACGATGGATGAGGAAACGTTCCGTTCGGAGCTCTCCAACTGCCGCACCTTCGGCTTTGTCCGCGACGTCGAGGCTCTGCGGGCCATCGGCCTGGCGCGGGGCGGCTCGATGGAGAACGCGGTCGTGATCGACGGCGACCGGGTGCTCAATCCCGAAGGCCTGCGCCGTCCCGACGAGTTCGTGCGCCACAAGGCGCTGGACGCGGTGGGCGATCTCTATGTTCTGGGCGCGCCGATCATCGGCCGCTTTGAAGGCGTGCTGGCCGGTCACGGCCTCAATAACGCCGTGGTTCGGGCGTTGCTGGCCCAGCCGCGCGCCTGGCGCCTTCGCACCCATGCGATGGAACTGGCCGAGGCGGTCTAGATAAGCGCGACCGACATCGTCGAGCCTTCTCATTTGCGCCCCAAGCGGCGTGGTGTAGAAGCCTTCCACGGCGCCGAGGCGCGCGTTTGCTTCGAGGGTGATAGTCCGTGCTTCTTAAATTTCCGGGTCGTTCGGCAGTCGCCCTTGCCGCCCTTCTCGTCGCCGTCTCGCTCGCGGGCTGCGCCGGCAAGGCCAAGAAGCCGACCCTGGCCTATGAGGAGCGTCCGGTTGAGTTGCTCTACGCCACGGGCGCGGATCGCCTTGATCGCGGCAGCTGGAACGAGGCCGTCGACTATTTCCGCGAAGTCGAGCGCCAACATCCCTATTCGGAATGGTCGCGTCGCTCGATCCTGATGACGGGTTTCGCCCACTATCAGGGCAACCAGTACACGGACGCCATCGGCGACGCCGACCGATTCATCTCGCTGTACCCGGGCAACCCGTCAGCCGCCTACGCCTACTATCTCAAGGCCGTCTGCTACTTCGAGCAGATCGTCGATGTGAACCGCGACCAGGCGGCCACGGAGCAAGCCCTGGCCGCCCTGCGCGATGTGGTCCAGCGCTATCCCGACAGCGAATATGCTCAGGACGCCCGCCTGAAGATCGACATGGTCAACGATCAGCTGGCCGGCAAGGAAATGGCCATCGGCCGTTATTATCTGCGGCAAGGCCAGACCCTGTCCGCCATCGGTCGCTTCAAGACCGTGATCGATCGCCACCAGACGACGTCGCACACGCCCGAGGCCCTGTTCCGCCTCGTGGAATCATATCTGACCTTGGGCCTGACCGAAGAGGCCAAGCGCAACGGCGCGGTGCTGGGCTATAATTTCCCTGGCGATCGTTGGTATTCCGACGCCTACAAGCTGTTGACCAATGCCGGCCTGAAGCCCGCGGTCGAGCCGCTGACCCCTGGATCCAAGAAGAATCTGCTGGATCGTCTGGTCCACGACAAGAACGCCACCCTGACGCCTCCGGGCGAAAAGCCGGCCAAGAAGGGCGGGTTGCGGGGCATCCTGGGGCTCTAGCCTGGGGCCTCGAGGGGCGTTTAGAACACATCCTGAACGTCGAGGCGTCTGAGCGCTTTGAGAAATCGTGATTCCCGGCGATCCTGCGCGTCATGCTGATTGGCCTCTCCATCCGCGACGTCGTGCTCATCGAGAGCCTGGACCTGGCTATCGGGCCGGGCCTCACCGCCCTGACCGGTGAGACCGGCGCGGGTAAATCCATCATCCTCGACGCCCTGGGCCTGGCGACTGGCGCGCGCGCCGACGCCGGCCTGGTGCGGCGCGGGGCCGCCGGCCAGGCTTCGGCCACCGCCATCTTCGCCCTCAGGGCCGATCATCCCGCCTTCGCCTATCTGGATGAGAAGGGCCTGGACTACGGTCGCGACGAGGATCTGGTGCTGCGCCGCCAGCTCTCGCCCGACGGCCGGTCGCGGGCCTTCGTCAACGATCAGGCCACCAGCGTCGGCGTGCTCAAGGATCTGGGCGCCCTGCTTCTGGAGGTGCACGGTCAGCACGAGACCGTCGGCCTTCTGGATCCCCGCACGCATCGCACCCTGCTGGACGCTTTCGGCGGCGTCGCCGTCTCCGCGGTCGCCTCGGCCTGGAGCGGCTGGCGCGCGGCGCGCGAGAAGGCCGAGGCCCTGCGCGCCCTGGCCAATCAGGCGGCGGCCGAGACCGAGGAACTGACCCTTCGCCTGTCCGAGCTGGATCGCCTGGATCCGCGCGAGGGCGAGGAGACCGCCCTGGCCGAGGAACGGGCCTTGCTGGGTTCGGCCGAAAAGGCCCTGGCCGATATCGCCTCGGCCCAGGACGCTCTGGGCGGCGACGCCTTGTCGGGCAAGCTGGCCCAGGCCTTTCGGGCCCTGGAACGCGCCCGCGATCGCGCCCTGCAGGCTGGGGCCCCCGCCGAGGGCCTAGCCATGACCCGGTTGACGGCGGCTTGCGACGCGGTAGACCGCGCGCTCGTCGAGGCCCAGGAAGCCAGCGCTGCCATCGACGCGGTCGCCGAGACCTTCGAGTTTGAGCCCGATCGCCTGGAAAAGGCCGAGGAGCGCCTGTTCGCCCTGCGCGCCATGGCCCGCAAGCTCAATGTCGCCACCGAGAACCTGCCGGCGGTGCGCGCCGAGTTCGCAGCGCGGCTGCAGGCCATCGAGACCTCGGGAGAGGCTCTGAAGGCGGCCGAAGAGGAGGCCGCGTCGGCTCGCGATGGCTATGTCTTCGCCGCCGAGGCGCTGTCGGCGGAACGCCGGGCGGCGGGCGATCGACTGGCCGCGGCGGTTGAGGCCGAGCTGGCGCCGCTGAAGCTTGAGAAGGCCAAGTTCCGGGTCGCCTTGGAGCGGCTGGCCGAAGATCGGGTCGGGCCCACCGGCCTGGACCGCGTCGCTTTCGAGATCTCGACCAATCCCGGCGCGCCGTTCGGACCGATGGAGGCGATCGCCTCGGGCGGCGAACTGGCGCGCTTCGCCCTGGCGCTGAAAGCGGCGCTGGCGGGACGTGGAACGGGCCCTCAGCCGCTGATGATCTTCGACGAGGTCGATCAGGGCGTCGGCGGGGCCGTGGCCGATGCGGTGGGTCTGAGGCTCAAGCGTTTGGCCGAGAACGCCCAGGTTCTGGTGGTCACCCATTCGGCCCAGGTGGCGGCGCGTAGCGACACCCACTGGCGGATCGCCAAGTCCGGCGATGATCAGGCGATGCGCACTCGGGTCGAGCCGCTGTCGCCCGCCCAGCGCGAGGAAGAAATCGCCCGCATGCTGTCGGGCGCCGAAGTCACCGAGGCGGCGCGGGCCGCCGCCCGGGCGCTGATCAGCTAGCCGACGACAGTTTGCGCTTGGCCCACATGGCGGGCGTGGCGCGGAACCTCGCGCGCAGGGCGCGGATGTCCAGGCGCGGCTTGATCCAAGCCTGCAACGGCGCATCCACCAGTCGCTCGAACAGCGCCGCGAAGACCACGGCGGCCGGGAAGGCCAAGGCCCAGCTCAGCCACAGGGCGGCGTCGGTCAGCCCTAGTTTGCCGGCGGCGAGGTGCTGGGCGCCAAACCAGGTGACGCTGACGAACTGGTTGGTCAGATACAGCGAGAAGGCGATGCGACCCGCCGTCCTGGCCCAGCCCCAGTCCTTCCGCGCCGAGGCGCCGGCCGCGAAGATCAGCACGCCCACCATGGCCAGGCTGGCATAGTCGAACGGGCCGAGCAGTTGCAAACCCACGAAGCCGGCGATGGCGGCGGCGGCCAGTCCGTCGGCGGCGCGGGCGCCGATCACGACGTCGCGGCCCAGACGAGCGATCACCGCGCCGATCAGGAACAAGGGCAGGGCGCGGATGACGCCGTATTTCAAGGGCAGGTGATAGGACGGTTGCCCCAGGGTGGAGCGGCAGGCCAGGTCCACGGCCGCGAACACCGCCAGACCGACGGCCAAGGCCATCCAGGGCGAGCGGATCCGGGCGAAGGCGCGCCACAGCAGCGGGAAGGCGGCGTAGCAGAAGATCAGCGCCGACAGGGTCCAGGTGGGGGTGTTCCAGCCGGACGAACCGTCAAAGCCCCAGGCCTGGACCAGCAGGACCTGGGCGGGCAATTGCGACCACTGAAACCACTGCGGGTTCTGCGGAGCGACGCCCATCGCGCCCGTGATCAAAATCAACGCCACGAAGCCGGCCAGCATGACCAGGTGGGCCGGCCAAACCCGCGCGAAGCGCTTGAGCAGGAATTCACGGTCGCCGACCTGGCGTTGGGCGACGCGGTCGCCATAGGTCCGCCCCAACACATAGCCCGACAGCATCAGGAAGAAGTCGGTGGCCAGATAGCCGCGTCCCAACGCCGGATGGAGCTGGAACAGGCTGACCGGCGCCTGGTCGGCATAGTGATAGACCACCATGAAGAAGGCCGCGAAGAACCGCAGGGCGTCCAGAGGGCCGCCGCGCGACAAAGCCCGCGCCTTCACGCGGGGGTCTTGGGCGCGTGGTTCATTGCGGGACGTTGGGGCGAGGTTCGACATGCCGATCTCCGTTTCGCGGGATCTGTCAGCAAGCCACGCGCCAAAAGGAGCGTTTTGCGCGGGCATCGGTTAAAACCCGAGCCTGACCTTTTCGAACCGGATTCGCCCGTGACCCTGATCGCCGTCGCCGACCTTTCCGAGACTGACGCCGCCGACGAACTGGCGGCGCTGGCCGACGAACTGGCCGCCCACGACCTGCGCTATTTCCAGCATGACGCGCCGACGATCTCCGACGCCGACTATGACGCCCTCAAGCGTCGCAACGCCGATATCGAGGCGCGCTTTCCGCATCTGGTGCGGGACAATTCGCCGTCCTTGCGGGTGGGCGCGGCGCGGGCGGACCAGTTCTCGCCGGTCGAGCACGGCGTGCCCATGCTCAGCCTCGACAATGCGTTCTCGAACGAGGAAGCCATCGAGTTCGACGCCCGTGTCCGGCGCTTTCTGCGGCTGTCGGCCGATGAGACCCTGACCTATACCGCCGAGCCCAAGATCGACGGCCTGTCGGCCTCCCTGCGCTACGAAAACGGCGTTCTGGTCCAAGGCGCGACCCGGGGCGACGGCCGGACGGGCGAGGATGTCACCGCCAATCTGCGCACCATCGCCGACATTCCGCACCGACTTAAGGGTTCCGGCTGGCCGGAGGTCATCGAGGTGCGCGGCGAGGTCTATGTCGAGCTGGCCGCCTTCGCGGCGTTCAACGCGGCGGCCGAGGCGGCCGGCCAACGCACCTACGCCAATCCCCGCAACTTCGCGGCCGGCTCGCTGCGGCAGATCGATCCGAAGATCAGCGCCCGTCGCCCGTTGCGGTTCTTCGGTTATGCGTGGGGCCTGGTCAGCGAGGCCTTCGCCGACAGTCAGTGGGACGCCCTGGCCAGGCTGGAGGACTGGGGCTTCGTGACCACGGCCCCGCCGGCCCGCCGGGTCGAGAACGCCCAGGGCCTGCTGGAGGTCTATGCCGCGTTCGAGACCCTGCGGCCCAAGCTTGGCTTCGACATCGACGGCGTGGTCTACAAGGTCGACGATCTGGATCTACAGAAGCGCCTGGGCTTCGTCTCGCGCTCGCCCCGCTGGGCCATCGCCCGCAAGTTCCCGGCCCAGAAGGCCCGCACCATCCTGGAGGCCATCGACCTGCAGGTCGGTCGCACCGGCGCGATCACCCCGGTGGCCCGATTGCGGCCGGTCACGGTAGGCGGCGTCTCGGTGACCAACGCCACCCTGCACAATGGCGACGAGATCGCGCGACTGGACGCGCGGATCGGCGACACCGTGGTGATCCAGCGGGCGGGCGATGTCATCCCGCAGATCGTCGAGGTGGTTCTGGACGCCCGGCCCGAACCCGCGCCGGAACCCTACGTCTTTCCGACCCATTGCCCTTGCCCGCTGAAAACGCCCCTGGCCCGCGAGACCAACGCCTCGGGGGCGGAATCGGTGGTGCGCCGCTGCACCGGCGAGTTCGCCTGTCCGTTCCAGCGGGTGGAGCACCTGCGCCATTTTGTGTCGCGCCGCGCCTTCGACATCGAGGGCCTGGGCGAAAAGCAGTTGCAGGCCTTTTTCGACGAGGGCTGGATCAAGGAGCCGGCCGACATCTTCCGCCTGGCCCGCGACGACGAGAAGCTGGCGGCGCTGCGCGATCGCGACGGCTACGGCGAGACCTCGGTCGCCAACCTCGTAAAGGGGATCGAGGCCCGCCGCACCGTCAGCCTGGACCGGCTGATCTATGGCCTGGGCATGCGTGACATCGGCGAAACGACCTCGACCGTTCTGGCCCGCCACTTCGACACCTTCGCTGGACTGCAAGCCGCCGCCGAGGCCGCCGCCTCCGGTCTGCCGGCGCCGACCTATCTGGAGCTCGCGACAGCGCCGGGCGTCGGCCCCAAGGCCCTGGATTTGCTGGTCGAGGCCGGGAAGGGCGGTCTTCTGTCCGATCCGTGGCCCGAGGCCGCCAGTCTGGACATCAAGATCGGCCACGCCGTTCCCAAGCTGACCAAGCCGGCCCGCGCGGCGCTGGCGGAGCGGTATGAGGCCTGGGACGCCTTCGCCGCCGCCCTGGTCGAGGCCGCCAACGGCGCGCCGGGCGAGGACTATCTCAATCTCGCCGCGATCGACGGCGTCGGCCCCGTCGCCGCCCAGTCGCTGGCGCGCTTCTTCACCGAGGCGCACAACCGCGAGAAGGTGACTAATCTGATCGGCGAGCTGGATATCCAGGCGGTGGCCAAGCCCAAGTCCGACACCGCCGTGGCCGGCAAGACCGTGGTCTTCACCGGCGCGCTGGAGAAGATGACCCGCGACGAGGCCAAGGCCCAGGCCGAGGCGCTGGGCGCCAAGGTCGCGTCATCGGTCTCGAAGAAGACCGATCTGGTCGTCGCCGGTCCGGGCGCGGGGTCAAAGTTGAAGACCGCCACCGAGCTGGGGATTCAGGTGATGACCGAGGACGAGTGGCTGGCCCTGGTGGCCCAATAGGCTCTTCGTTTCCGAAGATCTCGCCTTCAATTCGCCGCGAGACTTGCCGTCTTCGGCGCGATCGCGCAACCGTGCGGTCAAACGCGCATTGATGCGAACCTGCAGGGAATTGAACATGTTTCGAGCCACCTTGATCGCCGTCGCCGCCATGGGCGCCGTGGCCAGCCCGGCCTTGGCCGCCGATGTCACGGGCCTGTGGGCTACGCCCACGAAAGGGGGGCAGGTCGAGATCAACCGCTGCGGCCCTAGCCTGTGCGGCAAGCTGGTGACCTCCGAGACGATCAAGACCAATCCGTCAGCCAAGGACGGCAACAACAAGGACGCCGCGCAGCGCGAGCGCCCTTTGAAGAACCTGCCGATGCTGTCCGGATTCACCGGCGGCCCGACCACTTGGACCGGCGGCAAGGTCTATAACGCCGATGACGGCGGAACCTATTCCGGCACGATCGACATGCTGTCGGACAATCAGCTGAAGCTGAAGGGCTGTATCGTCGCGCCGCTGTGCAAGACCCAGGTCTGGAACCGGGTGAAGTAGGCTCTCGCGACCAGCCCCCTCCGCGCCTTCGGCGCTCTTCCCCCTACGGGGGAGGACGGCTACGCAGCAGCCAGGAGGGGGCGAGTAGCGCCTAAAGCGGCGCGCAGGCCTGTTCCATCCAAGCCCGGACCTCAGCGTCGACCCGCGGACCAATCTCGCGCAACACCCGGGCGTGATAGGCGTCGAACTGGGCGATTTCCTCGGCCGACAGCAGGGCCTTGTCGACAAGACGGCGATCGATCGGGGCCAGGGTCAGGGCCTCGAAGCGATGCATCGGCCGCTCGCCGCCGGCGATGCCTTCGGCCGGCATGACCACTTCCAGATTTTCGATGCGGATGCCGTATTCGCCGTCCTTGTAGAAGCCGGGCTCGTTGGAGACGATCATGCCCGGCTGCAGCGCGATGGTGTTGGGGGCCTTGGAGATCCGCTGCGGGCCTTCATGGACGCCCAGATAGACCCCGACGCCGTGGCCGGTGCCGTGATCATAGTCCAGGCCATGGGCCCAGAGGGCGGCGCGGGCGAAGGCGTCGATGGCCGAGCCGGTGGTGCCGGGCGGGAAGCGCAGGCGGGCGAGGGCCAGGTGGCCCTTCAGCACCAGGGTGTTGCGCGTGACCATTTCCGGCGTCGGCTCGCCGATCGCCACCGTGCGGGTGACATCGGTGGTGCCGTCCAGATACTGGCCGCCGCTGTCGACCAGCAGCAATGAGCCCCGGGCGGCGCGCTGATTGCTGCGCTCGGTCGGGTGGTAGTGGGGCAGGGCGCCATGGCCGTTGGCCGCGCCGATGGTGTCGAACGACAGGTCCTTCAGAACGCCGGTGGCTTCGCGGAAGCCTTCCAGCTTGGCGACGGCTTCCTTCTCGTCCGGCGGATTGATCTGACCCTCGGTGGCCAGCCAGTGCAGGAAGCGGGTCAAGGCGGCGCCGTCGCGGCGGTGCGCCTCGCGCGTGCCGTCGATCTCGACCGCGTTCTTGCAGGCGCGGGGCAGGGTGCAGGGATCCATGCCGCGCACCACCTTGGCGCCGGCGGCGACCAGGGTGTCGAAATACCAGGCGGACGACTGGCCGGGATCGACCAGCACGCTCTTGCCCGCCAGGTCGGCCAGGGCGCCGTCCAGGGCGTCTGGCGTCTCCAGCGACACCTGATTGCCCAGCCAGGCCGGCAGGGGCTCGGTGACCTTGGCCGGGTCGATGAACAGTCGCGCCGTGCCGTCGGCGTTGACGATAGCTTGCGACAGCGGCAGCGGGGAGCGGATGACGTCGCCGCCGCGCACATTGAACAGCCAGGCGATCGAAGCCGGAGCCGTGATCACGGCGGCGTCGGCGCCCAGCCTCGAAAGGCCGGCGCCTACCCGGGCGCGCTTGGAGGCGGAGTCCTCGCCGGCGTACTCGACCGGTTGCGGCACGATCGGCGCCGTGGGCTGGGCGGGACGCTGGGCGCCCCAGGCCTCGTCCAGCGGATTGAGCGCAACGGGCCGAAGTTCGGCGCCGGCCTTGGCGGCGGCGGCCTTGAGACTGTCCAGGGCCTGCGGGCTGTGCAGGCGGGCGTCATAGCCGATCACGGCGCCGGGTTGGGCGGTTTCAAGATAGGCGGGGACGCCGCCTTCGACCAGATCGCGGATCTCGAACACGCGCTGATCGACCTGCTCGCGGACCTGCAGGGTGTAGCGCCCGTCGACGAACACGGCGGCGCGATCGCTGAGGATCACCCCGGCTCCGGCCGAGCCGGTGAAGCCGCTGGCCCAGGCCAGGCGGTCATTGGCGGCGGGCAGATATTCGTTCTGGTGCTCGTCCTCGTGCGGCACGAGGAAGCCGTCCAGGCCTTGGCGCGCCATGGCGGCGCGGATCAGCGGGACGTGGCGGGGCCCAAAGGACGGGTCGGTGGATTCATCGAAGGACTGGCGCATGCCTCGATGTAATCCGCCGACCCGAGCCTGGGAAGAGGATGATTATTGCGGCGTCGGCGCCGGCGGGGCGTCGACCGGGGGCGCGGGAGGAGCGGCGCGATCAGCTGCGGCCTGCGCGGCCTGATTGGCGTTGGCGGCGGCGCGCTCGGTGTCGCGACGCGCGGAGTCCGCGACGGCGCTGGCGGCGCGAGCGGCGTTTTCAGCGGCGAACTGGGCCTGCTGCGCGCTGGAGGTCATGGTCGACTGAGCGCCTTCCATCATGCCCGCGGCTCGACCCTGTTCCTGGGCCTGCATCATCTGCTCGCGGTTCAGGTCGCCAGGGCGCTGGGTCAGCATGAAGACGACCGCGATCACGGCCACGATGGCCACGATCCCGGCCACCATCCATCCTGTCGTATTGCGTTCGCGAACCTCGACAACCCGTTCGGTCGGCGGGACTTGGGGATCGACATAGGTCATCGGGCTTTTCCTTGAACCGTGAAATCTCAGTTCAGGGAACGTGCCCCGCTGGCCGGCGGTTCCAGCGTCGCCGTCAGGGACGCTGCAGGACCAGGGTCGCCCAGGCGTCGCGATGGATGCGGCGGACCACCTTGAAGCCGCGCGACAGATAGGCCGCCTTGACCATGCGTTCCTGGGTGCGCAGCAGGCCCGACAGGATCACCGTGCCGCCCGGAACCAGGGCGCGCTTGATATCCTGGGCCAGGCTGATCAGCGGCCGGGCCAGGATGTTGGCGAACACCAGATCATAGGGCGCGTTGTCGGCCACTAGGCGGTCGCCCAGGCCCGAGGCGTGGACGAACTTGGCGTTGGCCTGGTTGACCTTGGCGTTCTCGCGGGCGATCCGCACGCTGGGGCGGTCGATGTCGGTGCCCACCGCCAGCTTGCTGCCCGTGCGGGCGGCGGCGATGGCCAGCAGCCCTGTGCCGGCCCCGACGTCTAGCACCTTCTTGAACTTGCGGGCCTTGATCAGCCGGTCATAGGCCTGAAGGCAGCCCACCGTGGTGCCATGGTGGCCGGTTCCGAAGGCCGCGCCGGCCTCGATGCGCAGATTGACCGTGCTGGCCGGCAGGCGGCCGCGATCGTGCATGCCATAGACGAAAAAGCGCCCAGCCCTGACCGGCGGCAGGCCCGACAGCGCCATGGCCAGCCAGTCGGCGTCGGCCAGAACCTCGGTGGTGACCTTGACCTTGAAGCCGGCCAGCACCCGGTTGAGGCCGTCGGACTCGACCTGGGTGGTGGGGAAGGCGTCGATCCGCCAGATGTTCTTGTCCTCGTCCTCTTCCAGGATCGAGTAGGTGGCGCCTTCCAGCGCGACCTCGTTATCGATGGCGTCGGCGGCGGCTTCGGCGTCGGCGCGGGGGCCGCGAGCGACGATCTGTTGGGGCGTGTAGTCGGTCATGCCGCTCCAGTAGCCATCTCGGAGCCGAAAGGCGAGCCTTGGCGACGATCGAACGCCGGACGAGCGGCTCTATCAGTCGCGAAGCGGAGGCGGGGCTGGGCCATCTTCGGGCAGACGGATATCCAGAATATCGCCTTGGGTGGACGCCCAGCGTGTCTCGTCACGGGCGGGGCGCGCGGGCCGGGCGGCGACGATCACCGCAGGCGGCTGGTCTTTGACCGAAGACGATCTGGCGACCCGAGGCTCAAAGACATCGTCGGCGGGTTCCATGGGGCGCTGCTCCGCAGAGGCCAGGAAATCGGTGCCGATCATATAGTCGGGGATCTTTCCGGCGGGCAAAGCGATCGGTTCGACCGTCTGTTCGACGCCCCCATTGCCCTCATAGGCTTCCATGCTGGCCGATGGCGCGGTCTGAGGCCCCACCCTGACCAGCAGGCCCAGGATGACGCCCAGCACGGCGGCCGAGGGCGCGCCGTACAGCACCGGCCGGGACGTGGCGAAGGCCTTCAGGGGCGCGAGATCGATGTCCATGACCCAATAGCGCCTGGGACGCTGTTCGGTTCGATCGGGGCCGGGGAAATCCTTGCTGGCCTGTCTTGGCCGACCGCGACAGCGGTCAGTAGGGGGCAAGTGACGAAGACCCTGAGCGGAGGCGGAAGCTCAGCCCTTCTCGACGAAGCTGTCGATGACCTTCTTGTCGCCGGCCTTGTCGAACGAAACCGACAGCTTGTTGCCCTCGACGGCCGAGACCTTGCCGTAGCCGAACTTGACGTGGAACACCCTGTCGCCGCGCTGATAGGCGCTGGCCTTGGCGGGGGTCGACACCGCCACCAGACGGCCTTCGCCCTCGATCGGGGCCGAGCGAGCGCCCGAACCGCCCGTGCGAGGTTTGCTCCACGAGGGGGCGGCGACGCGGTCCTGGGCCCGTTTCCAGCCGGGGCTGTCATAGCCCGAGCCGCCGAACGAGCTTTGTCCGGTGTCGTCCCAGCGCGACGCCGCCGTCTGCTGCATGCCGGGACCGCCGCCGTAATAGCCGGTCTCGGACGCCGCCTCGACATGGGCCAGGGGCAGTTCGTCGACGAAGCGCGACGGCAGCTGGCTGGTCCAGCGGCCATAGACCTGACGATTGGCCACGAAACTGATCCGGGCCTCCTCGCGGGCCCGGGTGATGCCGACATAGGCCAGGCGGCGCTCTTCCTCGAGGCCCTTGGTCCCCTTGTCGTCCATGCTGCGCTGGCTGGGGAACACGCCTTCCTCCCAGCCGGGCAGGAAGACCAGCGGGAACTCCAGGCCCTTGGCCGCGTGCAGGGTCATGATCCAGACGGAGTCGTCGCTGGAGCCCTTGTCGAGGTCCATGACTAGCGACACGTGTTCCAGATAGCTTTCCAGGGTGTCGAAGGCGCTCATCGACTGGACGAGCTCCTTCAGGTTTTCCAGCCGCGTCTGGCTGGTGGGGCCCTTGTCGAGACGAAGCGCGTCGGTATAGCCGCTCTCCTCCAGCACCGCCTCCAGCACCCGCTGGTGCGGCATGGTCTGAGCCAGGGCCCGCCAGCGATCCAGGTCGCGCAGGAAGTTGGACAGCGCCGTGCGCGTGCGGGCCGGCAGCTCGTCGCTGCCGACCAGGATCCGGGCGGACTCCACCGCCGACAGGCTGTCGGCCCGGGCGATGTGCAGCAGCTTCTGCACCGAGGTGTCGCCGATGCCGCGCTTGGGCGTGTTGACGATGCGCTCGAAGGCCAGATCATCATCGGGCGATTGGATCAGGCGCAGATAGGCATGGGCGTCGCGGATCTCGGCCCGTTCGAAGAAGCGCGGGCCGCCGACCACCTTGTAGGGGATCTGCAGCATCACGAACCGCTCTTCGAAGGCGCGCATCTGGAAGCTGGCCCGGACCAGGATGGCCATCTGGGCATACTTCCGGCCGGCTCTTTTCGCCTTCTCGATCTCGTCGGCGATCATCCGGCTCTCGGCCTCGCCGTCCCAGACGCCGCTGACCTTGACCTTTTCGCCGCCCACGGCCTCGGTCCACAGGGTCTTGCCCAGGCGGTCCTTGTTGGCGGTGATCAGGCCCGAGGCCGCCGCCAGGATATGTTCCGTAGACCGATAATTACGCTCCAGGCGCACCACCTTGGCCCCCGGGAAGTCGCGTTCGAAGCGCAGGATGTTGTCGACCTCGGCCCCGCGCCAGCCATAGATCGACTGGTCGTCATCGCCCACGCAACAGACGTTCTGTCGGCCCTGGGCCAGCAGACGCAGCCACAGGTACTGGGCGATATTGGTGTCCTGATACTCGTCGACCAGCACATATTTGAAGCGGGTCTGATAGTCGGTCAGCACATCGGCGTGGCTGGTGAAGATGGTGATGTTGTGCAGCAGCAGGTCGCCGAAATCGCAGGCGTTGAGGATCCGCAGCCGGTCCTGATATTGGCGGTAGAGCGTTATCCCCTTGCCCGCCGCGAACTCCGATCCGTCGGCGGGCGGCACGCGCTCGGGCGTCCAGCCCTTGTTCTTCCAGTTGTCGATCATCCCGGCCAGGATCCTGCGCGTCCAGCGCTTGGCGTCGATGTTCTCGGCCTCGATCAGTTGCTTGAGCAGGCGCTCCTGATCGTCATTGTCGATGATGGTGTAGCTGGATTTCAGGCCCACCAGTTCGGCGTGGCGGCGCAGGATCTGGGCGGCCACCGAGTGGAAGGTGCCCAGCCAGCGCAGGTCCTCGGCCTGAGGTCCGATGATGTGGGTGATCCGCTCGCGCATCTCGCGGGCGGCCTTGTTGGTGAAGGTGACGGCCAGCAGTTCCCAGGGGCGGGCGCGACCGGTCGTCAGGATATGGGCCAGGCGGGTGGTCAGCACCCGGGTCTTGCCGGTGCCGGCCCCGGCCAGGACCAGAACCGGACCCTCGGTGGTTTCGACGGCCTCGCGTTGTTCGGGGTTCAGGCCCTCAAGATAGTCGGCCGCGCCGCCGGCCGGGCCGCGAGGCCGGGCCAGATCGGAGATGCGCGGAGAGGGAAGGTCGCCCTGAGGTGGGCGCGAGTCGAAGCCTGAAGACATGGAACATATGTAGCACGAACACGCGCGGGCTTAAGCCCCTCGGCGGCGATTTGGGAACCGCGGGCGGAAGCGACCGTTGTTCTGGCGGATCAATCATGGGAGGCCAGCATGGCCGAAGACACCAAAAGTGGCGGCAACAGCGGCCTGGCGTTCATCGTCGGGGGCTTGGTTGTTGTCGTCGCCGTCCTGGCGTTCCTTGTCTATTCAGGCGGCTTCTCTCAGAAGAAATCGATCGACGTCAATGTGTCGGCGTCCGCGCCCAAGCTTCCTGACGCGCCAAAGCCGCCGGGCGGTTGAGCCTGAAGGGGAAGCCCCCACAGTCGCATCCTATCGGCCCAGGCGTCTGGATGACCGCGCTCGTGGTCGTGGTCGTCGCCCTGACGCTGTGGATGGCGTGGCGTCTTGGCGAGCGCGCCAGCCAATCCGCCGACCTGCAGTATTGGGCCCCGATCCTGCCGTCCGGCCCTAGGACCGATCCTCAGCCACAGCCGCCGCCGGTCTCGCCGCGACCAGGGTGATCGGCCGTTCTGAGCAGGGCGAAAACCCGGCAGGCCGACGCTAGCGGTCGGTCACCGCGCCCGGTGTCGATCCTCTGGATCAGCGCGGCCATGCTGATCGCCTCGTCTAAGGCGGCCTCGTCCAGGACGCGCCAGAACTCTTCTTCCAGCGCCAAGGAGGTGGCGTGACCGGCCAGATTCACCGATCGCTTCTTGAGACTGCCCATGGGTGGAGAGATGCCTCTTGATAAAAAGTGACGGAGGCGTCACCTTTTTCGGATCCGTCAGGAGCATGCCTCATGAACGTCGCCGCGCAAGTCCTCGATGGTTCTACCGCTTCAACAAGCGCGCGTCGCGGACGGGACGCCTTCAGACTGCAGCCGATTCGGGCGCTCAAGGCCGTTCGCCGGCTGATCGCGGACAAGGAAGATACTGTTCAGGTCTTCGAGATCATGCGGGCCCTGGCCGGCAAAGCCATCCCCAAGGGCTATCGACGCCTGCTGTCCACGCCCGAAGGCGGCCGTATTGCTTATGAGCGTGACGAGTTCGCCGCGCGGTTGTCGGACCCCGTTTGGCTGGCCAGCTTTGGGCCCGGCACGGTCGGCGCGGCCTATCGCGACTTCATCGCGCCGCGCGGGCTGTCGGCTGAGGGACTGGCCGAGGAAAGCCGCAAGATCGTGGAGAGCGATGTCGACGCGCCGCATCCGCTGGCCTGGTATGGTCGCCGGCTGCGCGACGTGCACGATGTCTGGCACGTGCTGACCGGTTACAACACCGACGCCCTGGGCGAGGTCTGCGTGGTCGCCTTTTCCTATGCCCAGACCCGCAGCCTGGGATTCGCGGCCATCGCCTTGGCCGGGACGCGAGAGTTCGCCCGGCTCAAGGACGGCAACCCCTATGGCGCCGCCGTGCGCGAGGCCTGGAGCAACGGTCGGTCGGCCGCCTGGTTGCCGGCCGTGGACTATCCGGCGCTGTTCGCCATGCCGCTGACCGAGGCGCGCGAGCGGCTGTCGATCAAGCCCAACACGCTCTACCGGTCCATTCCCGCGGAGCGGCGGGACAAGACGCCGTCGGTCAATCTGGCCTGATTGCCTCACTGCCAAGCGGCTGATGGGCGCCCTGATCGATCGCGCGCCCCGGCGTTCTCTTGCGGATCGTCGCCGAGCGGCGCCTGGCCCTCTCTTCGTGCGCCATGCCGATCCCCCTCGCTGGACTGATCAGTCCTCGCACTTGGCGCCGTCCAGGTCGCGGCGCAGCTTTGCGGCGCGCGCGGCGTCCAGGGTCTTTTCAACCTTGCTTAGGCCGAACTTGGCGCGGTTCTCGGCCGCGCGGGTCTTGTCCTCGGCCTTGGCCTTGGCCTTGCGCGCCCGGTTCAGATTGAGGATCTCGGCCATGATCAGGGTGTCTTGGGTTTGGGCGCGGTCGCGGGGCGGATAATCACGGTCTCGCGCAGGCGCAAGGTCTGGTCCTTCTTGATCACATAGGGCGATCGGCCTGGGAAGACGCAGTTCTGCATCGACAGGGACCCGCGCAGGACCCAGGTCTTGATCGGTTGGTCATGGGCCTTGCAGGTCAGGCCCATCGTCCAGGCCGGCGATCCGGATTCGGCCGGCCAGGCAAAGCCCATGGACGCCCCGGCTTCCAGGGCGGTGTCGGTCGGCGTGATGGTCTTGCCGTTCGAGGCGAAGGTCAGACGATCGGGGCGCACCAGCCGCATCGAGAAGCCGCCATAGCCCTTGGCGTCATCGCTGCCGCCCAGACCCAGGGCGTCGACCCGCGCGGTGATCAGGGTGTCGAAGTCGATCCGCCGCGCGCCGTCCGTCAGCGGATAGACCCTGACCCGGGTGGTTTCCCGCGCCACATAGTCCAGCTCCGGACCCGAGGTGACGATCCAGTCGGCGTTGACCGTCAGGGTTCCGCCGCCCTGGGCGTCGCCCTTGAAGCGCTTTTCGCGCACATGGAAGGTCAGGCCCTTCATGAACCCGCCGTCGGCGACCAGCTTGCCGTTCACCAGCACCTGGCGCCAGCTCCAGAACACGCCACGCTGGTGCGGGTGATCGGCGGGCTTGTCTTCGGTCAACACCGTGCCGTCC
The DNA here is from genome assembly GCA_018895795.1 of Alphaproteobacteria bacterium. Lineage (GTDB taxonomy): Bacteria > Pseudomonadota > Alphaproteobacteria > Caulobacterales > Caulobacteraceae > Caulobacter. The sequence continues at coordinate 14,605 of JAHINZ010000354.1, read as the reverse complement.
GGCGCGTAGAGCGGGTGGACATAGTTCAGCCGCCCCGGCTCGAGGGCGGGATCGATCGGCTTGGTGCGATAGACCAGCACGGTCTTGCCCGCCTCGGTGATCGTCACCGTGTCGTCGGCCAGCACCGCATCCACCCGCGCCCCGATCGCGGGATCGGCATGGGCCAGGGTCGCCGAGCCCAGCAGGGCGAGAGCGACGGCGAAAGCGAGCCATGACGGGCGGCGATCCATCAGGCGGCGTCCTTGGTCAGGGCCCGGGCGAGGGCGGGGCGAGCATTGGCGCGCGCCAGCCAGTCGTCATAGACCGCGTGGGGCGGCAGCATCTGGCGGGCGAACTGCAGCAAACTGACAAACAGGATGTCGGCCGCCGAAAAGGTCTCGCCCAGCAGCCAGGGCGCGCTGTCCAGCGTGCTGCGCAGGCGATCGTCCAGCGCCTGATAGGTCGCCTTGTCCTCATCGTCCTGGCGCTGTTTCCACAGGTTGGTGACCGCCGGCTCCAACACGCCGGCATAATAGGCCAGCCAGCCCAGATACGGGCCTCGCAACGGATCGCCGACCTGGGGGCCCAGGCCGTTGGCGGGAAACTTGTCGGTCAGATAGAGCGCGATCGCGGCGGATTCGGTGATCAGCACGCCGTCGTCGAGCAGGGCCGGCACCTGGCCGTGCGGGTGGGGATTGCGCGGGTCGCGCGCGCCGGAGTTGCTGACGCTGCGACGGATATCCACCGTCATCACGTCGTAGTCCGCGCCCAATTCCTCCAGCAGCCAAAGGAATCGCGTCGAGCGTGAGCGGGGCGCGTGGACCAGGGTGAGCATCGCAACCTCCCGAAGATGTTTGTGGGCATGAACGTAACCGGAACAAACTGCCTCGGCAAGTCCGGCCCTCGCGTCTTGCGTCCAGCCTGACCGTAGGCGAGAAGCCTCTGTCTAGCGCACCGTTTCAAGCTCTCGGAGTCCCGCATGTACACGCTCTATGGTTCGCCTAGCACCGCCGGCACCGCGATCCATTGGTTGCTGCTGGAACTCGGCGTCCCGTTCGAGATCGCGATGCTCGACTTCGAAGCCGGAGAGCAAAAGGCGTCGGCCTATCTGTCGATCAATCCCGAGGGCGTCGTGCCGACCTTGATCGTCGACGGCGTGGCGGTCACCGAAATGGCGGCGATCGCCGCCTTGCTGGCCGAGCGGCATCCGGACGCGGGTTTCGCGCCCGCCGTCGGATCACCGGAGCGCGCGGCCTATCTGAGCTGGAGCTTCTGGTTGGCCAACGGTCTGCAGCCGGCGTTTCGCGCCTGGTTCTATCCGCAGGAGGCGGCGGGCGCCCAGAACAGCGAGGCGGTCCAGGCCTCGGCCCGCGCCCGCATCGAGGCCGGGCTGGCGCGGCTTGACGCCCATCTGGCCGATCGCGACGTCATCGTCGGCGACCGGTTCTCGACGGTCGACCTGCTGGCGACGATCCTCTGCCGCTGGAGTCGCAACATGCCCAGGCCCGCGACGGATTGGCCGAACCTGAAGCGCTACGTCGATCGCATGCGCGCCCGGGACGCGCTGCGCGAGGTCCATCGCCGCGAGGGCCTGACCGACTGGATCAACGGCTAGCGCGCGCCATCGGCCTTCAGCAGATCGGGATCGAGGGTCTGACCTGGGTCCAGCTGCACGCCGAACGTGTTCAGCATCATGCAGACCTGGGTGTACTGGCCGGCGGTGAAGACGACGTCCATCGCCTGTTTCTCGCTGAAATGACCCAGGAGGGCCGCCCAGCTCTCGTTAGCGATGAACTGGTCGGCGTGAAGCTCGTCGGTCGCGCGCAGCAAGGCGGCGTCGGCGGCGGACCATCCGGCGTCCGGTCCCGCTTTCAGCCTCGAAATTTCGTCCGGCGTCAGGCCGCAGCGCAGACCGATCTCGACATGCTGAGTCCACTCATAGCCGCTTCGGCACAGGAAGCCCGTGCGCAGGATGACCATCTCGCGCTCGCGGGGCGGCAGGTCGTTCTTCCGGGAGAGGATGTAGTTGCCCCAGGTCAGGAAGGCCTGCAGCGCCTTGGGCGCATGGGCTAGGGTGCGAAAGATGTTGAGCACCGGACCCGCCGGAATCACCCCACCCGCGCCCAGCGGCGCGAGGACCTCGGCCTGTTCGGGCGTCAGCCTCGCCATGGAAAGGGGTTTGATTCTGGGGTCGCTCAATCGCATCGCCGGCCTCCCGTCCACGGTCTGGCGCCGCGTTCGCGCAGCATCGCCCGTCGATCCCGCCGGCGTCAAACGCTCGTTTAGGCGACCTTGTCGAGGACGGGCAGGGCGCTGTGGTGGGTGATCGAGACCCGCATTCCGTCAGCGGTATCCACTGTCATCTTGCCCTCGAGCTGCTTGACCAGGGCCTGGACGATCACCGTCCCCAGGCCCCCGTGTGTCGTTGGGGCGGCGTCCGCAGCCTTGCCCACGCCGTTGTCGACCACGCTCAGAGCCCAGGTGTCGCTGCCGCTGGCGAAGGTGACGGTGATCCGGGCGTCGACCTTGTCGACTGGAAACGCGTACTTGATGGCATTGATCACCAGTTCGGTGACGATCAGCCCGATGCTGACGGCCTTGTCCGAGCCGATCATCCCGCGGTCGGCATGGACATCCAGGACAATTGGATGATCCGCGTTGATCATCGAGGCGGCCAGGCTGGCGCACAGCTTGGTGAGATAGGGCGCGACCTCGATCTGGTCGACGCCGCCGGAGGCGTGCAGATGCGATTGCACCTCGGCCACCGAGATCACCCGCTGATGGGCGTCCTTCAGGTGGAAGCGGGTTTCCTCGGACGTGACGGCGCGCGCCTTCAGCATCAGGATGCTGGCGATGATCTGCAGGCTGTTGGCGACGCGATGCTGCATTTCCTGCAGCAGCGTCTGCTTTTGCCGAAGCAGCTCCTCGGTTCGTTCAAGCAGGTGGGCCTTTTCCCGCTCGATCAGCCGCCGGGAGGTGATGTCGGTAAAGGCCAACAGGATCGTGGCGCTTGAACTGGTCGCGTAAAGAACCTTGCGCGCGTTGAGCAGCATGGTGCGCCGGCCCAGGCCTGGGAAGTCGTGATCGACCTCGAAACCATCCATGGCGGTGTGTTCGGGGATGATCGTCTCGAGCAAGATGCGCAAGGCCGGGATATCCCACTGGCCGTCACCCAGATCGAACAACGGGCAGCTGATCGTATGCTGCGGGTCGACCTGGAAAATCTCGTAGAATGAACGACTTGCCGCCAGGACATTGAAGCGTTCGTCCAAAACCAGAAGAGGCTCATGGATCGTATCGACGATCGCCTGGGCTAGGCTTTGCGCGTCATCAAGTCCGGGCACAAAGCGCGTCATCGGCAGGATTTAATCCAATCCTCGACGCGACAATGAGGGCGCGGACGGCAGCGGATGGATGCCGATCCCATTGCTCTACGCGTTTTCCAGAATGATGTCGTGAATTCTGTTGCTTAGGCGAGCGGATTGGCGACTTCGCGACGATCCTGCCAAAGCGCGTGCACGGCCAATTGGCGCCAGGTGCGGGCCATCGCGATCAGCTCGTCGCGAAGGGCGGGCGTGTCGCATTGCGACGCCTCGCGATCCATATCGTCGGCTTTGGCCAGACAGTCTCGCGCGCTTCGCATCTCGGCTCGGTCTGAATCGTGCATTTTCACACGACTGCAACCCGTCAGCGCCGCAATGGCTCCGACGGTCAGAGCCTATTCGCCTAGTTCAGAGGCTTGTGTGGCGTTTTGTCGCCCAAGCCGTTCGCGTCTTCGACGGTCTCGGCTTAGCGCCCGCCGCCGGTGATTTCCTTGATCAAGGCCTGGACGGGCGCCTTGCCGCCCTGGTTCCACACCAGTTTCAGGTGGGCCAAGGTGCGTTCCGCGGCGTCGTCGAACTTCCACTCGCAATCCTCGAAGCGGCAGTTGTCGAACGTCGGCGACGGACCGCCCGCATAGACCAGGCGGCAGCCACGAAACTCGCAGTCCGAGAAATGCTCGCCATCCAGCGGCACGGTCTCGTGATTGTACATGGTCAGGGTGGGCACTAGCGGTCTTTCACTAATCGTCGGTCGCGGGCGGCGGGGTGTCCGACGCCTGCTGTTTGGCGGCGGCCTTCTCGGCGGCCTTTTCGGCGGCCTTGCGGGCCTTTTGGCGATCACGCTCTTGACGTTCGAAGGAATAGTTCGGGGTACGCGCCATTTAAGACCTCCTTTGGTCGCTGAAAACGCGACGGGCGTTCCCTTAGCGCGCTTCGCGCCGCAAGGGTTGCGATTTTATAACGGGATGGAAGGATAGCCCTTCGTCCGCCGTGAGGCGAGGCGCCGGAAGGCCCTGCCGACCTTCCGGCGAAAGACCTATTTCACGTTGCCGCAGAAGCGCTGGATGCGCGAGCAGGCGTCTTCCAGCACGTCGTTGCTGGTGGCGTAGCTGATGCGGAAGAACGGCGACAGGCCGAACGCCGCCCCGTGGACCACGGCGACGCCCTCGGTTTCCAGCAGTTCGACGGCGAAGTCCTCATCGCTGGCGATGACCTTGCCGCTGGGGGCGGTCTTGCCGATCAGGCCGGCGCACGACGGATAGACATAGAACGCGCCTTCGGGGGTCGGGCAGTGGATGCCGGTCGCCTGGTTCAGCATCGAGACCACCAGGTCGCGACGTTCCTGGAACAGCTTGGCGTTGGGCTTGATGAAGTCCTGCGTGCCGTTCAGCGCCTCTAGCGCCGCCCATTGCGAGATCGACGAGGGGTTGGAGGTCGTCTGGCTGATCATCTTGGCCATGGCCTTGATCAGCGGCTCGGGGCCGGCCGCGTAGCCGATCCGCCAGCCGGTCATGGCATAGGCCTTCGACACGCCGTTCATCGTCAGGGTGCGCTCATAGAGCTTGGGCTCGACCTGGGCGATGGTGGTGAACTCGAAATCATCGAACACCAGGTGTTCGTACATGTCGTCGGTCAGCACCCAGACCTGCGGGTGGCGCAGCAGGACATCGGCGATGGCTTGCAGCTCGGCGCGGGTATAGGCGCCGCCCGAGGGGTTGGACGGGCTGTTGATGATCAGCCACTTGGACTTGGGCGTGATGGCCTTTTCAAGGGCTTCCGGCGTCAGTTTGAAACCGCTCTCGGCCGTGGTCTCGACCGGCACGGGGGTTCCGCCGGCCAGCAGAACCATGTCGGGATACGACACCCAGTACGGCGCCGGGATGATGACCTCGTCGCCGGCGTCCAGGGTGGCGACCAGGGCGTTATAGATCACCGGCTTGCCGCCCGGGGCGACGTGGACCTGGCTGGGCTTGTAGTCGAGGCCGTTCTCGCGCTTGAACTTGGCGCAGATCGCGGCCTTCAGCTCGGGCATGCCGTCCGGGTCGGTGTACTTGGTCTTGCCGGCGCGGATCGCCGCGATGCCGGCCTCCTTGATATTGTCCGGGGTGTCGAAGTCCGGCTCACCCGCGGAAAGGGCGATGATATCGCGACCGGCGGCCTTCAGAGCGCGCGCCTTGGCGCTGATGGCGATGGTGGCCGACGGGGCGATGCGCCGCAGGGCGGCGGACTCGAGCGACATATCTTGGGACTCCCCTGGGAAACCGATTTTCAGGATTGCGGCGGTCTTTACGCCTCCGCTTGCCGCGGCGCAACGCGGGCGAGGCGCTCTTCGGCCCGGTGAGGCCTTTCAGCGACAGGGGGCGGCGGCCGCCGCCGCTTGCATCATTCCGCATCTGGCGGTAGCGCTACCATCAACGACAATAGTCAAGACGCCGAACCGCATCGTCGGTCGGCCTTGGGGGGAACGCCGGCGCCGCATCGACACGACGGCTCCGAGTCCTCGGGAACCATGGGGAGGAAGCATCATGAAGACGATCATCGTCGCCGCGTCCATCGCGGCCCTGGCCATCGGCGTGGGGACGTCGGTCAAGGCGCGCCAGGAGAAGGACGGCGACATCCTGCAAAAGGCCATCAACAAGCCGTCGGCCAATTGGCAGGTCCAGGGCGCGGGTCAGACCAGCGGTCCGGTGAAGGACAAGTCCGTCGTCGGCGGCGGCGCGGTCAGGGTTCAGGTCACCGCGGCCAGCGACACGCCCTGGGCGGTCGCCGCCCAGCAGCCGATCACCGGCAAGGTGACCAAGGGCGACACCCTGGTGCTGGCGTTCTGGGCCAAGGCCGAGAGCGTTGACGGCGGTCCCGCGACGGCCGTTATCTCCGCCGCCCGCGTCCAGCAGGCCAGCGCGCCCTATGACGCCACTCTGCAAGGCACTGTGAAGGTCGGGGGCGAGTGGGGGATGCACACGGTGCCCGGCAAGGCCCTGATCGATATCCCGGCCGGCGGCGGCAACATCGCGCTGCATCTGGCCTCGGCCCGACAGACCGTGGTGCTGGGGCCGGTCTTTGTTCTGGACCTCGGGGCGAACTACGATCCGTCGAAGCTATAGACGCGGCTCGGGCTTAGGCGGGGCGATCAGACCGCCCGGGCGGCCAGGCCCGGGGGCTCGGCGGCCTGTCGCTGGACAGCCATGCTGGACTGCACATGCTCCCAGAGGCGGGTGAGATCCGCGGCGGCCGGTCCGCCCGGGTTCCACTCACACACCGACTGCCCGTGGGCGATCGCGCGCTGGAACGTTTCGCGAGATCGCAGGCCGAACGGCGACAAGGGCAGGCCGCACAACTTCAGCGCCTCAATCACGTCCGGAAAGGCCACTGGAGCGACCTCGGCGCGATTGGTGTGCGCCTGGTTCAGGATCACCATGCCTTCGCGTCCGAGGCGCCGCACGGCGTCAGCCGAGCGGACGATCGAGGCCAGATCGAGAAAGGACGGTCGCCCGATCACCAGGCACAGATCGGAAATATTGATCGCCTGGGCCGCATCGCTCTCGGGCGCGGCCGGCGTATCGATGATCAGCCATTCAACGCCCTCCCGCATGGCGGCGGACTGGGCGTGAAACAGCTTGCCGGCGCAGCTTTCGGCGAAGGCGGGGCCCGGGGCTCGCCGCGCTCGCAAGGCGTGTGACGCCGATCTTTGCGGATCGATGTCGGCCAGCATTACCTTATGGCCCTGAAGAAACGCTGTGATGGCGAGGTTCACGGCCAGAGTAGTCTTGCCGGATCCGCCTTTTCTGGAAAGCACGGTAACGGTTTTCACTGCTCGTTCTCACTCCCGAACCTGAGTGCGACCCACTGAATCTACCGCCTATACCTAGGCGGCAAACCCAAGCTAGCGAGAATCCGTAAACGAAAACACAACTTACGCGATTGCCTCGCGGCGGCCCGCCGACCGCTGGATGGCGTCAGTTGGTTCGGGCCTGCGAGACGTCTTGAGTGCTGAGCGCCAGGGCTTCCACATGGCGCCACAGTCGCTCGATTTCCTGGCTGGCCGGATCGCCTGGGGCCCATTCGCAAGCCGATAGGCCGCGGGCGATGGCGTGCTGGTAGGCGGCGCGGGCCCGCAGGCCGATCGGCGCGATCGGCAGACCGCAGAACCGCAGGGCCTGGACCGCCTGCAACACCGTGGTGGGTTCTTCGCCCAGTCGCTTGGCCGGAGCCTGGTTCAGCACGATGAGGCCCGGCTTGCCCAGCCGACGCACGGCTTCTGTGGATCGCGCCACGGACGCGATGTCGAGAAAGGTGGGCCGGCACACCAGAACACAGAGATCGGCGCATTGAACGGCCTGCAACACGTCCGCTTCAGGGGCGGCCGGGGTGTCGACGATCAGCAGGTCAAGGCCGGCATGCTCGGCGTGAACCTTGGTCTGGAACAGCTTCCCCGCATTGATCTCCATCAGGATCGGACCCGGGGCGACACGGGCCTTGAGGGCGTCCGTCGCCGAGCGCTGCGGGTCGATATCGGCCAGCATGGTCTTGAAGCCGGCCAGATGGGCGGAAATGGCCAGATTGACCGCCAGCGTGGTCTTGCCGGCGCCGCCCTTGCGGGAAACCAAAGCGACAGTTTTCACGTCCCAACTCCAGTTCAGACACGGTTTTTGCCCCACCGGCCTGTGGATAAGTAACGGTGTAATGTGAAAGTTTTGGCAAATGAATTGTCGCCACGGGCGAGTGCAGAGCCCTCAAAATCAAGAGATAGGCGCTCTGAAGTGGTTAATTCGCTCGCCCTCGAGGCGCCGATCGCTCCGCCCCACGCTTGACCCAGCGGCGCCGTTGGGCGAGGCAGGGGCGTGATGCGCCGCCTGATCGAGTTCGTGACCAATATGGACGCCCGCGCCTGGCGCACGGTGGCGGTGTCCTTTGTGCTGTTCGGCGGCGTGGGGATCGTCTTCCTGTTCGGCGCGCAATTTCTGGGCTTCAACGGCGAAACCACGGTCGAGCACTGGCTGGGCGCGACCAGCGGGCCCTGGGCCCTGCCGGCGGCCGTCGGCGCCTTCGCCCTGATGGCGTTCCTGGGCGTGCCCCAGTTCGTACTGATCGCCGCCGCGGTGGTCGCCTTCGGGCCGTGGACCGGCTTCTTCTACAGTTGGGTGGGCACCCTGGTGTCGTCCCTGGTCGGGTTCTGGATGGGGCGCGCCTTCGGGGCCAAGGTCCTGCGCGACTTCGCGGGCGATGGCGTGGCCAAGTTCATGCGGTTGATCGGCAAGAACGGCTTTCTGGCCAGTCTGATCGTGCGCCTGGTGCCCTCGGCGCCGTTCATCGTCGTCAACATGGCGGCGGGCGTGACCCCGATGCGCCTGCTCGACTTCGCGGGCGGCACGGCGCTGGGCATCGTTCCCAAGATCGCCCTGACCGCCTTCGCCGGCAATTCGATCGTCCAGGCCATGCGCGGCGGCGGCCGGCAGAACCTCGTCCTGCTGGTCGTGGCGGTGGCGGTCTGGATCGGCGCGGGCCTGGTGGCGCGCGCCTGGCTCAAGAAGCGTGAGGCCGCGGACTAGCCAGGGTGGCGGGCTCCGGCGCGTCCGGCAGCCCGAGGGCGTCGCGTGTCGCGGTCCTCCAGGCCCGGACCATGTTTCCAAACCATTTGATCCGCGCGGCGTCGGTCATGCCGTCGTTCTGCTCGACGCCTGAAATCCAGGTCTGGGTGATGAAGGGCAGGAACGTCCGCGCCGCATGGGCGCAGGCGGCCTTCAACGCGTCGGAGGCGTCGGATGGCGGCGCGACGAACGGCTCCGCCAGACCCGCCAGCAGGGCGTCGCAAGCCGTCGCCCAAGGCGCCGTCTCAGGCCCGCCCCGCGCCTCGCGCAGCAGCAGCAGGACCACCGCGGGGCGGGTTCGCCCCATCTCGATCAAGGCCGCAATCCCCGAGCCATAGCCGCCCCAAGGGTGCGCGGCGATGGTTTCGATCTCGATCAGGACATCGCTGAACAGAGCGTCGACCAAAGCCTGACGGGACGGGAAGAGCCGGTAGATCAGGATCTTCGCCATGCACACATGGTCGGCGATTTGCTGCATCGTCGCGGCGTGCAGCCCCCGCTCGCTGAAGACCATCACCGCGGCGTCCAGCACGGTCTGCGCGCGGGCGTCGCGATCGACCCGCGGCTTGGGCTGGCCGGGACGACCTCGGGGCGTGAGGGTGCGAACTGGATTTTCGAGGGTCATGTTTGGTGTTATGCAGAATGAAACTATAAAGTTTCAAGAAGACAAAAGGGGTGGATTCGATGTCAGGTTGTAGGCATGGCCTTAAGGCGGCGCTTCTGGTTTCAACCCTCGCGATAATCGCCGCGCCCTGGTCCGCGCGCGCCGGCGAACCCGCCTCGGCCGCCACCGCCCAGCGCCAGACAGCCGTCGCCCAGGCGCTGCCCTTTTCCGATCGACAGGACTTCGAATTCGCCGATCGCGGCTTCCTGGGCACCCGGGCCGACCCGCTGATCAAGCGCGCCGACGGCCAGGTCGCCTGGAACCTCGCGGCCTATGACTTTCTGAAGGGCCAAGCGCCCGCGACCGTGAACCCCAGCCTTTGGCGCCAGGCCCAGCTTCTGGCGCGCCACGGCCTTTTCCAGGTCTCCGACCGGGTCTGGCAGGTGAGGGGCTTCGACGTTTCCAACATCACCTTCATCAAGGGCGACACCGGCTGGGTGGTTGTCGATCCGCTGACCACGGCCGAGACCGCCAAGGCCGCCTTCGACCTGGTCACCGAAAAGCTGGGCGCGCGGCCGATCAAGGCGGTCATCTACACCCACAGCCACAGCGACCACTTCGGCGGCGTGCGCGGCATCGTCGACCAGAAGGACGTCGAGGCCGGGAAGATCGCCATCATCGCGCCCGAAGGCTTCATGAAGGAGGTGGTCAGCGAGAACATCCTGGCCGGCAACGCCATGAGCCGCCGGGCCCAGTACCAGTTCGGCATCATGCTGCCGCCGGGCGTCGAGGGGCAGATCAGTTCGGGCATCGGCCAGGGTATCGCCCGAGGCACGATCACCCTGATCCCGCCGACCCAGATCATCGACCATACGGGCCAGGAGTTGATGCTGGACGGCGTCAAGGTCCGCTTCCAGTACACGCCCAACACCGAAGCCCCGGCCGAGATGAACTTCTACCTGCCGGATCTGCGTATCCTGGACATGGCCGAGAACGCCAATGTCACGATGCACAATGTACTGACCCCGCGCGGGGCGCTGGTGCGCGACAGTAAGGCCTGGGCCGACGACCTGACCGAGTCCATCCGGCTGTTCGCCGACGGCTCCGACCTGATGATCACCAGCCACGGGTGGCCGCGTTTTGGCCAGGAGACGGTCAAGACGTTCCTGGGCGAACACCGCGACGCCTACAAATACCTGCACGACCAGTCGGTGCGGATGCTGAACCTGGGCTTGACCGGTGACGAGATCGCCGCGCGGATCGAGCTGCCGCCGACCTTGGCCAAGGATTGGTACAATCGCGGCTATTACGGCTCGATGAGCTTCAACAGCCGCGCCGTCTATCAGCGCTACATGGGCTGGTACGACGCCAATCCGGCGCACCTGGATCCCGCGCCGCCGGCCCAGACCGGTCAGCGCTATGTCGCGGCGATGGGCGGGGCCGACAAGGTCAAGGCCATGGCCGCCGACGCCGCCAAGGCCGGCGACTATGCTTGGTCCGCTAGCCTGCTGAACCACGTCGTCATGGCCGATGACGGCGACACGGCCGCCAAGACGCAGCTGGCGTCAGCCTATGAGCAACTGGGCTATCAGACCGAGAACGCCATCTGGCGGAACATGTACCTGACGGCGAGCGACGAACTGCGCGGCGGCGTGCGCAAGCTGCCGGTCTCGATGGCGCCCCTGGATATTTTGCAGGGTCTGGAAAGCCAGACGATCTTCGACGTCCTGGCCGTGCGCCTGAACGCGGAGAAGGTCGGCGACGCCCATCTGACCCTGGCCTTCGTCTTCCCTGAGCGGAACGAGCGGTTCGTGGTCGAGGTGCGTAACCGCGTGCTGGTGGCCCAGCCGTCGACGGATACAGATGGCGTCGACGCCACCCTGACCGTGGCGCGGCCGGTGTTCCTGGACTCGCTGTTCCGGGGGACTTCGCTGCTGCCCAAGATCCTGACGGGCGAGGTCAAGCTGGCGGGCGATCGCGCCGCCATGGGCCGGCTGACGGGGTGGTTTGACGCCTTTCCGACCGATTTTCCGATCGTCACGCGTCCCAAATAGGCCGTGTTCGGATAGAACTTGCGCCGCGCGCGACCATTGGCGCTCGCGGCGCAAAATGCTTGCTGGATTCGGGGGCTCTGTGTAGAAAGTACGCATGAACGTTGCGCGCGCCCTCCTTCCGCTTCGGCTTATCAGCCCCTGGGCGCTCTAGGGCCGCGTATTGTCGTGGCCGGGCGCACAGGGGATGTTTGACCCAGCCGCCGCCCCGCACGCAGACACCTTCCGACGAGAATTGACATGACCCCCGTATCCGCAGGCGCTTTCGACAAGCGCGACAACGTCGTCATTTTTGACACCACCATGCGCGATGGCGAGCAGTCGCCGGGCGCCTCGATGTCGCTGGACGAGAAGCTGGAACTGGCCAAGATCCTCGAGGAAATGGGGGTTGATATCATCGAGGCCGGCTTCCCGATCGCCTCGAACGGCGACTTCGAAGCGGTCCGTGAGATCGCCAAGATCGTCAAGACCAGCACCATCGCCGGCCTGTGCCGGGCCCATCAGGTCGACATCGACCGTTGCGCGGAAGCTTTGAAGCCCACCCAGCGCGGTCGCATCCATGTGGTCATCGCCACCAGCGACCTGCACATGAAGCACAAGCTGCAGATGGAGCCCGACGCGGTGATCGACGTGATCGCCCGCTCGGTGACCCACGCCCGCAACCTGCGCGACGACGTCGAATGGTCGGCCGAGGACGCCACCCGCAGCGACCGCCAGTTCCTGCGCCGCGCCATCGAGACCGCCATCAAGGCCGGGGCCACGACGATCAACCTGCCCGACACGGTCGGCTACACCTATCCTTCGGAATATGCCGAGCTGTTCACCTGGATGACCCAGAACGTCGAGGGCGCCGACAAGGTGATCTTCTCGACCCACTGCCACAACGACCTGGGCTTGGCCGTCGCCAACAGCCTGGCCGGCGTGCAGGGCGGGGCGCGGCAGATCGAATGCGCCATCAACGGCCTGGGCGAGCGGGCCGGCAACGCCGCCCTCGAAGAGGTGGTCATGGCCCTGAAGGTGCGCGGCGATCGCCTGCCTTACGCGACCAAGATCGACACCACCCACATCACCCGGGCCAGCCGCTATGTCTCGGCCATCACCGGGTTCCCGGTGCAGTACAACAAGGCCATCGTCGGCAAGAACGCCTTCGCGCATGAAAGCGGCATCCACCAGGACGGGATGCTGAAGAACCGCGAGACCTACGAGATCATGACCCCGGAATCGGTGGGTCAGGCCCCGTCCAGCCTGGTGATGGGCAAGCATTCGGGCAGCCACGCCTTCCGCGCCAAGCTCAAGGACCTGGGCTATGAGCTGGGCCAGAACGCCCTGAAGGAGGCCTTCGGCCGCTTCAAGGATCTGGCCGACCGCAAGAAGCACGTCTATGACGACGACATCATCGCCCTGGTCGACGACGCCCTGGCCCGGGGCTCGGAAAAGATCCGCGTCCTGCACCTGCGCGTCGTGGCCGGCACCGACGGCCAGTCGGCCGAACTGACCCTGGATGTCGACGGTCAGGAGCGCACCGCCGAGGCGACGGGCGACGGTCCCGTCGACGCGGTGTTCAACGCCATCCACAAGATCGTGCCGCACCAGGCCGCCCTGCGTCTGTTCCAGGTGCACGCGGTCACCGAAGGCACCGACGCCCAGGCCCAGGTCTCGGTGCGTCTGGAAGAGGACGGCCGCATCGCCACTGGCCAGGCCGCCGACACCGACACCCTGACCGCCTCGGCCAAGGCCTATGTCAACGCGCTCAACAACCTGTTCGCGCGCAAGGAAAAGAGCCGCCCCGAAGCGGCGATCGCCAGCGGGTTCTAGGCGGGATCTGCCTTCTCCTCTGCGGGAGAAGGTGGCCCGAAGGGCCGGATGAAGGGGTGTCCGGCCGCTCCGCCATTGTTGTCGCGGGGCTTGCGCCGAGCGCCCCCTCATCCGTCGCTGCGCGACACCTTCTCCCGCAAGGGGAGAAGGAGAGGATATTGATGCTCTGGATCCCGATCACCATCGGCGCGGCCGCCTTGCAGGTGGCGCGCAACGCCGCCCAGCGCTCGGTGATGGGCGGGGCGGGGCCGTGGGGCGCGACCCTGGTGCGGTTCCTGTTCGGCCTGCCGTTCGCCACCGTGTTCGCGGCCATCGCCTGGCTGGCGACGCCCGGCGCGAGCGCCCACCCCACGCCGTGGTTCTGGCTGGCCTGCGCGGCGGGCGCGGCGCTGCAGATCGCCGCCACCGCCGCGCTGTTGACCGCCATGCACCGCTCGACCTTCGCCCTGGGCACGGCCATGCAGCAGAGCGGCCTGCCGTTCGCCCTGGTCTGGGGCGTGCTGCTGTTCGGCGATCACGTCGGCGCGTGGGCCTGGATCGGCGGACTGGTGGTCACCCTGGGCCTGACCGCCCTGTCCTGGCCGCGTGGCGAGGTCGTGATGCGCCGCGGCGCCGTCCTGGCCGGCCTGGGCTCCGGCGCGATCTTCGCGCTCAGCGCCAACTGCTTTCGCCAGGCCAGCCTGGCCTTCGATCCCAATCATCACGCCGCGTCGGCCCTGGTCACGGTGATGGTTGTCCAGGCGATCCAGACCGTGACCCTGACCGGCTTCCTGGCGGTCAAGAACCCCGCCGCCCTGACGGCCGTGGCGGCGGCCTGGCGGCAGTCTCTGGGCGCGGGATTTTGCGGCGCTGCGGCCTCGGGCCTGTGGTTCACCGCCATGGCCATGAGCCCCGTGGGACCGGTCAGAGCCGTCGGCGTGGTCGAAATGCCGATCGCCGCGCTGGCCGGGCGACGGCTGTTCGCCGAGCGGCTGACCCTGGTTCAATGGGTCGCAGGGGCGATAACGGCGATCGGCGTCGTCATGGCCGCGATCGGCTAGATTTCGCCATGATCACGCGGTTGAGGGGGCTAAGGTCAAATGCCTTTGGACGCCCCGCGAATAGACCTTGAAATCAACGCTTTCGCAGGGCAAACGGGCGATGTCGACGCGCTTTGGGCGCTGCACAACGAGGTCACCGGCATCTATTCAGCCTTTGATGACACGCTCGGCGAACTTGGCAATGCCCGCGAACGTCTCGACGCCA
>JAHINZ010000353.1 GCA_018895795.1 Alphaproteobacteria bacterium | reverse complement strand
TCCCTGGAAGGTTATCATTGTTAAGGCAGAGAGTGATCCGGGATCGATCGCCGCGCAAGGTTCCCTCACGACGTCGTTGAAGGAAAACGCCTGTTGTGCGTTCACACTCAACTCGAACCATGCCAATACTACCTTGAGACGAAACGGAAGCGGGTTCGCCCGCGCCGTCTCGCCACGCGGAGAGACCTTTGCGTGGCGAGCCCTTCTCGCGCTCACCCGCGCGAGGAGCGGGAGCGTCGCATTGCATCCCCCAAGCAGCGTGCGGCGCTCCCTGAATCTCTCCAGCTTACTCCGCCACCACCTTCAGGTCGCGGACGTAGCGCTTCCAGTTCTCGACATAGTGCAGGGCCGAGCCCTGCAGGATCAGGGCGTGCTGCTCGCCGATCTCGCGCACCACCTTGCCCGGCGCGCCCATGACCATGGAGTTGTCGGGGATCTCCTTGCCCTCGGTGATCAGGGCGCCCGCGCCGATCAGGCAGTTCCGACCGATCTTCGCGCCGTTGAGCACGATGGCCCCGATTCCGATCAGCGACCCGTCGCCGATCGTGCAGCCGTGCAGCATCACCATGTGGCCGATGGTCACATTGGCCCCGATGGTCAACGGCGAGCCGTGGTCGGTATGCAGTACTGAGCCGTCCTGAACGTTGCTGTTTTCACCGATTTCAATCGGATCGTTGTCGCCGCGAGCAATCGCCCCCCACCAGATACTGGCGTTTTTCTTGAGAATCACGGCGCCCATGACCGACGCGGTCGGCGCAATCCAGTATTCGCCTGTGGCGGGAAGCGTCGGGCTGACGGCGCCCAAGGAATAGACAGTCATCCGTACACCCCGTTGTCTCTAAATCGTTGCTTGCTTAACATCTTGGAAACCACGTTAGCATCACCTTAGTCGGGCGATTCGATAGGAGAAATCCCATCGATTCCCACCGGGGTCGATGTTCGGCTCCGGCTCCCGACGACGGAGATCAGGGTGTCGTTTCTGGTGTTCAGGCGTTTCCTCGAACCACCGCCTTCTCGGCCCCAAGCCGAGCCGCCGCACGGCGCACGCCCCTTCGTCTATCTCCTCCCCGCTACCCCCAAGGACGACGCCATGTGGCCTCGTCCTTTTTTCATGCCTGAATGGAGGCTTACATGACCAAGCGAGCCCTGAAGCGTATGGCGCGCGAAGGCGCGATCGACACCGGCAATTTCGCGGACGACGCCAAGGTGCGCCGCCTGCCGGTCGATATTCGGGAGCGCGGCAACGGCTGGTCGCCCTTGGGACATGAGGGAGGACCCCGAGCCTCGGAGCGGGACCAGAGTTATCTGAAGACCATAAAACCCAAATCGCCCGGCCAGCAGCAACTGATGGAAACCATCGACTCCAAGAATCTGGTCATGGCGCTGGGCCCGGCGGGCACCGGCAAGACCTATATCGCCATCGCCAAGGCCGTGGAGGCCCTGGAGGCCGGCTCGGTGGACCGCATCGTCCTGTCGCGCCCCGCGGTCGAGGCCGGCGAGTCGCTGGGCTATCTGCCGGGCGACATGGAGGAAAAGCTGGCCCCCTATCTGCGGCCGCTCTACGACGCCCTCACCGACCGTCTCTCGACCCGGCGCATGCGGGCCCTGATGGCCGAGGGCTCGATCGAGATCGCCCCGGTCGGCTTCATGCGCGGCCGCACCCTGAACAACGCCTTCGTGGTCATCGACGAGGCCCAGAACTGCACCTACATGCAGCTGAAGATGCTTCTGACCCGCCTGGGCTGGAACTCGACGATGGTCGTCACCGGCGACCCGAACCAGTCCGACCTGCTGCCCGGCATTTCGGGCCTGGCCGACGTGGCCGCCAAGTTCGACGCGCTGGAAAACATCGGCGTGGTCCGCCTGGCCGACCGCGACATCGTTCGTCACCCCCTGGTCGCGGAGATGTTGAGCGTTCTGTGATTTTGTAACAGCGGTTCAATCGAAGGCTTGAGTTTGGGGCGGTCGGACGTGCAAGGTCCGGCCGCCTTAACTCTTTCAGGACTGCTTCATGGCCGATTCCGCCGCCGTTCCACGTTCGGAGTTCACCCTGCGGGGGGTTCTGCTCGGGATCGCCATCACCGTCGTCTTCACCGCCGCCCAGGTCTATCTGGGCCTTAAGGTGGGCCTGACCTTCGCCACCTCGATCCCCGCCGCGGTGATCTCGATGGCCCTGCTGCGGTTGTTCAAGACCGGCACCATCCAGGAAAACAATATCGTTCAGACCATCGCCTCGGCGGCGGGCACGCTGTCGTCGGTGATCTTCGTGCTGCCGGGCCTGCTGATGATCGGCTGGTGGGCGCATATCCCGTTCCTGCCCACCTTCGGCGCCTGCGCGGTCGGGGGCATTCTGGGCGTGATGTACACCATCCCCTTGCGCCGGGCCCTGGTGACCAATTCCGACCTGCCCTACCCCGAAGGCGTCGCCGCCGCCGAGGTGCTGCGGGTCGGCACCGGGTCGCGCGAAGGCCAGGCGGAGGGACAAGCCGGACTGCTGGCGGTCGCCGCCGGCACCATCGCCTCGGCCGCCTTCGCGGCCCTCGCCGCGGCGAAGATTTTCGCCGCCGAGGTCTCGGCCTATTTCAAGGCCGGCGCCGGCGCGACCGGCCTGGGCGCGTCTAGCTCCCTGGCCTTGATGGGCGCGGGCCACCTGATGGGCATCACGGTCGGCGCGGCGATGTTCGCCGGTCTGGCCATCGCCTGGGGCGTTCTGGTGCCGATCATGACCAGCCTGCACCCGATCCCCGGCGCCGACGCCGCGACCCACGCCCTGACCATCTGGAAAACCGAGGTCCGCTTCATGGGGGCCGGCGTCATCGGCGCGGCCGCCATCTGGACCCTGGGCAAGCTGGCGGCGCCGATCTGGAGCGGGCTGGTGTCGGCCCTTGAGGCCGGTAAGGCGCGCAAGGCCGGCGGCGCGGCCATTCCGCGCTCCGAACAGGATATCCCGATCGCCCTGGTCGGCCTGATCTCGTTGCTGATGCTGGCTCCGGCCGGCTGGTTCCTGGCCCAGTTCCTGGTCGGTGGCCCGATCGCCAGCCTGACCGTTCCGCTGGTCGTCATCGGCGTCGCCTATGTGGTCGTCGCCGGACTGCTGGCCGCCGCCGTCTGCGGCTACATGGCCGGCCTGATCGGTTCGTCCAACAGCCCGGTCTCCGGCATCGCCATCCTGACCGTTCTCGGCGCGTCCCTGATGGTCGGAGCCGCCGCCCGCGGCGTCATTGGCCCGGATGTCACCCAGGCCCTGGTCGCCTTCGCCCTCTATGTGACCACCGTGGTCCTGGCCGTGGCCGTGGTCGCCAACGACAACCTGCAGGACCTGAAGACCGGTCAACTGGTCGACGCCACGCCCTGGAAACAGCAGGTGGCCCTGGTGATCGGCGTCATCGCCGGCGCCATCATCATTCCCTTCGTGCTGGAGGTGATGAACGGCTCCTACGGCTTCGCCGGCGCGCCCAATCTCAGCGCCGTGGCGGGCACCGAACCGCTCAACGCGCCGCAGGCCACCCTGATCTCGACCCTGGCCAAGGGCGTGCTGGGCGGTGATCTGAACTGGAGCCTGCTGGGCGTCGGCGCCCTGATCGGCATCGGCCTGGTGATCGTCGACGCCGTCCTGCGCAAGTCCAGCGCCGGTCGGCTCAGCCTGCCGCCCCTCGGCGTGGGCCTGGCCATCTACCTGCCCAGCGCGGTCACCGCGCCCGTCGTGGTGGGCGCCGTCGCCGGCTGGATCTATGACAAGGTCGTCGCCAAGGACAAGGCCGCCCAACCCGCCAAGCGCCTGGGCGTACTGGTGGCTTCGGGCTTCATCGTCGGCGAGAGCCTGTTCAATGTCGCGCTCGCCGCGATCATCTATTTCAGCAAGAATCCCGAGCCCCTGGCCGTACCCTTCGCGCCGGCCGAGCACATCGGCATGATCCTGGCCCTGATCAGCGCGGCCGTGGTCGTGTTCGGCCTCTATGCCTGGTCGCGCCGGGCGGCGGCGAAGACGGCCGAGGCGTAAGACCGGGCGGATGTTGCGGGTTTGGGGGCGGCGATCCTCCTTCAACGTCCAGAAGGTGCTGTGGCTGGTGGGGGAGCTTGGCCTCCCTCATCGACACCTTCCCGCCGGGGGCGAGGTCGGCGGCCTTGAGGATCCCGGCTTTCTGGCGATGAACCCGCACGGCCGGATCCCGGTTATCGACGACCACGGCGTGGTGGTCTGGGAATCCCACGCCATCCTCCGCTATCTGGCCGCCCGCCACGGGAGCCCGTCCTGGTGGCCGCCGGAGCCCGCCGATCGCGCGGCCGCCGACGGTTGGATGGATTGGGCCCAGACCGCTCTGCAGCGCGACTTCCTGACGGGCGTGTTCTGGGGCGGGTATCGGACACCTGAGGCCCAGCGCGACCGGCCCGCCGTCGCGGCCGCCCTGGGCGCCTGTCACCGCCACTTTCGCCTGCTGGACGCGATCCTGGCCCATCGGCCGTTCCTGAACGGCGAAAGCCTCGGTCTGGCGGACATTCCCGCCGGGACGCACCTCTACCGCTACTTCGCGTTGGATATTGACCGGCCCAAAACGCCCAACGTTCAGGCCTGGTACGAGCGCCTGCGCGACCGCCCCGCCTATCGCGACCACGTGATGATCCCGTTCGACGACATGAAGGACAGGCTGACCTATTAGGCCGCCGTCAGGATGGTGAAGACCACCTCGCGCCGGCCGCGATAGCCCAGCGACTCATACAGGCCGATGGCCGTGGCGTTGTCGGCGTAGCTGTGCAGGAAGGCCTTCTCGCCGCGCGCCAGGATCCTGGCCGTGACCTCGCGCAGCAGCCGCGCGGCATAGCCCTTGCCGCGATGATCGGAATGGACGCAGACGCCGCTGGCTTCGGTGTGGCCCGCCGGACGCATACGCTCCCCGGCCATGGCGACCAGCTTGCCCTCCACCCTTACGCCCACGAACGATCCCAATAGATGGGTGCGGCTGAAGAACGGGCCGGGTTTGGTCAGGGTGGCCAGGGCCAGCATCTCGGCGGCGTCGGCATCGCCCAGGTCCAGGAGCTCGAACGCTGCGTCCCAGGGCGGCGCGACCGTCTCGGCCGTCATCTGCAGGCACACGGCGGCGGAAACGACCCGCGTCCCGGGGACCGGCGGCATATCGGAAACTTCCACCAGCCCAACATCGCCCCGCTCGGCGACCAGGGCGCCCAGGTCAGCGAGGGCTTCAGGTGCGTTATCCACAGCCCCGGCGAACAGGCCAAAGTCGGGATGGACCCGCAGCGCCTGGCCGTTCCAGAGCGCCAGATCGGCCTGCCGACCAGTGAAAG